>CAXMSH010000387.1:0-501 GCA_964195875.1 Thermodesulfovibrionia bacterium | reverse complement strand
CTGACCCCATTGAAGTTCCGCGGGAAAGTTCGCGGGGCTGTAGCTCAGCTGGGAGAGCATCGGCTTTGCAAGCCGGAGGTCGTCGGTTCGATCCCGATCAGCTCCACCAATTCCGCGAAAAAAGGGGTCAGCACCCGATTGCGCATAGGCCAAATAAAAAAGTTCAAACAGAGTTCGAAAATTGGGGTCTGACCCCTTTTTTTAAAAATCAAGATTTGGAAAGTTGGGGTCTGACCCCGGTTTTCTTGCTCTTTTACAATTTGGTATTAGTTAAGGCGCATTAATACGTATGGGCGCGCTGATTCATTGCGCTCATACGGGTATGTTGTACTTATCAGCGATAGAGTTCTCATAATTAGCTCATAATTAGTTAACTCTTTGCCTGTAATCTCAGATTGTTTGAGGTTATATGGTCAAGCGGTTAAGCGCATACGGTGGATGCCTTGGCGGCAAGAGGCGATGAAGGACGTAGTAGCTTGCGATAAGCCTCGGGGAGCCGGC
>CAXMSH010000386.1:0-505 GCA_964195875.1 Thermodesulfovibrionia bacterium | reverse complement strand
GTTAAGATATTTAACTTCTAAACCAGTGTCATCACCAATTGAAGGCAACCCTGTAAGATTATAAACCGTTCTTGCCTTGATCAGTGAGTTCGCCAATAGTGTTGTACCCGTTTCTTCAATTGGTGGAATATTGGGAAAACTATCCAATCCAACAAACTGATAAGGTAAATCTTTTAATATAGATTGTGCCTCTCTTAATTTATTGATGTTACTTGTTGCAAATACAATTTTGTCCATATCGACAATTTACTACATTGTATAAATAATAGTCATATAATTAAAAAGTTGCCGATAGAAAAGTTTGCATAATGCACAGGGAACTGATAATTTCGATGCCGTTATTTACAACGAATTAATAACGTTTTGGCTCTGTAGCTCAGTCGGTAGAGCAGAGGCCTGAAAAGCCTTGTGTCGGTGGTTCGATTCCGCCCGGAGCCACGCTTAATATATCGACGACAAACCCCTTATAAATAGGGGTTTTTTATTTTTCTAAAAAATCGGTGGG
>CAXMSH010000385.1:0-505 GCA_964195875.1 Thermodesulfovibrionia bacterium | reverse complement strand
CAAGCAAGCGAAGCAGTGGGGGAGAATCCTGTTTTATGTTTAATTTAAAATCATCAACTACAACACGAAAGAAATTAATAATTAGATGTTTTACAATATCAATAAGGTGGATTTCAGGCCATTGAATTCTTTTCTTCTTTCTGGTAAATTTTAGCCTGTAAGGAATTTACACATTGTTTGGTTTTAATTAAATATATTATGGAGAACCGGATGGAAAATATTATTTATCCCAAAAAGCTCCCGTTACCGCGTCTTTCCACGTACAGCGCCTTCTGTTCTGTCTTATTTGTATTACTCTTATTCTCATGTGTCACTTCTCCTGCTAACAGAGGTGAATATGAATTCGACACCCATTATAAATTTGGATTAGCTTATATGTCTAAGGGGGATCTCAGCAAGGCTTATATTGAATTTCAGAAGGCCATAAAACTGGATCCAAAGCATAAAGAATCCCTTAATTACCTCGGTCACATAAGCGTCAGGTTTAATAAGTATGATGAGGCGG
>CAXMSH010000384.1:0-511 GCA_964195875.1 Thermodesulfovibrionia bacterium | reverse complement strand
TAAAACATAAAAGCCGAACTCACCAAAGGCTTAAGTCCTTGGAAATTCGGCTATGTTTTAATAAGCCCGACTGCTTGCTGTCCTATTCTCACTAAGAGTTTGGCTTTGTCAGAAACAGTATATGTTGTATCTATAGCATCAGTGTATCAGGTTTTTATGTTAATTTGCGGTAAATGTTAGTAAAGGAATTGTAAATTTTATCTTGATATTTTTGATTTATCTTATGGAGTTCCATTAAACCAAGCATTCTGACGTATCATTAATACAAATTAAACCTATTGAAAATATGAGGCTCATATGGTTGTCAAGGGGGGTATCGTTTATATAGATAAATATCTTCCAGTATTGTGCTTGGACAAAAAGTCTGTGTACAATTTAATATCCCTAACAACCTCATCTTGATTTAATTGTATCAGAGGCATATGAAAAATCAACTTATAAATTATAATTTACCTGAACAGATCAAAGCCCCTTGATCTCAACGGCCTGCCTGAAAACATTATTAGGGGGT
>CAXMSH010000383.1:0-512 GCA_964195875.1 Thermodesulfovibrionia bacterium | reverse complement strand
GGGAACCATATTCCTGGATGAAATCGGCAACATGGCTTTTGCTGCTCAGGTAAAACTTTTAAGAGTTCTGCAGGAGAAAGAATTTGAAAGGGTTGGCGGGTATAAACCCATTAAAAGTGATGTCAGAATTATTGCCGCCACCAATGCAAATCTTGAAGATATGGTTAAGCATGGAAAATTCAGGGATGATCTCTATTTCAGGCTTAATGTATTTCCCATTTATATTCCAAGCCTGAGAATGAGAAAAACAGATATTATTCTTCTTGCTGATCATTTCCTTGAAAAATACAAAAAAATACATCAAAAAAATATTAAGAGAATCACAACCCCTGCAATTGACATGATGATGGAATACCACTGGCCGGGAAATGTAAGAGAACTTGAGAACTGTATTGAACGTGCAGTTATCCTCTGCAATGAAGGAGCCGTCCACAGCTATCATCTTCCACCCACTCTTCAGACAGGAATTAAATCTAAAACCCTTCCCTCAAGCCTTGAGAATTCTGTGGCCC
>CAXMSH010000382.1:0-513 GCA_964195875.1 Thermodesulfovibrionia bacterium | reverse complement strand
TGAAGAAACTTCCTGTAGCCGGTTACCGTCTCGATCGCATGACCTATAGTATGACCGAAATTCAGGATAGCCCTGAGCCCGGCCTCTCTCTCGTCTTTTGACACAACCTCCGCCTTTATCTCGCAGGAGCGTTTAATCACGCTGATGATGCTGTCACTTTGCGATACAACCGCGTCCTTCTTATCCAACAGGTAATCAAAGAGTTTCCTGTCGGCAATAACACCATACTTGATTATCTCGGCAATCCCGGCGCTAAATTCCCTCGCCGGAAGCGTTGACAAGGTATTAACATCAATCATGACGAGTGAGGGCTGATAAAAAGTGCCTATCATGTTCTTGCCCGAGGGATGATTGACACCGGTCTTTCCGCCTACAGAACTGTCCACCTGGGCAAGGAGCGTAGTGGGCACCTGCACAAACCTGACCCCCCTCATATAGGTAGAAGCAACAAAACCGGTTATATCACCGACAACGCCGCCGCCAAGGGCCACAAGGATGGAGTCCCGGTCAAAC
>CAXMSH010000381.1:251-513 GCA_964195875.1 Thermodesulfovibrionia bacterium | reverse complement strand
AGGAAAAATAAGGCACACAGGGACAGAGTCGCAAAGGGACAAAGTGAGGGAGATAAGATGGAATCAACAGCATTGTAAGTAAGTATTGTCATTCCGGCTTGCCTGCCCGCCGTTCTTGTGGAGGGTCCGGAATCGTTTTTATTAACAAGATATTATGCAAAAGGAGATAGGCCTCATTAAACAGACCAATCCAAACAAACGGGAATTACACGAGAATATTGCAGGAACGATTCCGGACAAGCCGAAATGACAACCAGTTGAG
>CAXMSH010000381.1:0-239 GCA_964195875.1 Thermodesulfovibrionia bacterium | reverse complement strand
ATTTCTCCAAACATAAACGGTAGAGCCGTTTTTTTCAGCTAAATATGAGAAAAACCGGATATTTAAAAACTGTTTATAAAAATATCCTGAATAAAACCGTTCTTCTGATTACGGTTTTATTCATATCGGCAATTACTGCCTGCGCATCATATCCAGCGCCGTCAACAGAAAAGACATACGGGTTAGCAACAATACATTTTCTGGATGTTGGTCAGGGTGACAGCACGCTATTCTCACTC
>CAXMSH010000380.1:0-514 GCA_964195875.1 Thermodesulfovibrionia bacterium | reverse complement strand
GATCTGAGATCGACGCTGCCAATCTAGGGCGAGAGAACCAACAGTTCAAAAACAAACAAAAGCAAACACAATCGAGTAGGGTGAGGCGAGCAGATCAAGCTCGCCCCATCCCTCTCACAGAACCGTACGTACGGGCCTCGTATACGGCTCATGCCTATTCTTCACCTCAATAATTCTGAGGCAGGTACCCGGTTTGTACTTTTGCCATTTCAAAGAGACCCTCTTCCCTTAAATAACGGTTGGGTAGAGCGTAGTTCGCCAAGGGGCTGGCGGCATTGCGCCATGAGTTCATTTTTATGAATTTGAACTCGCCTTGATAGCCTAGCTGTCTCAGTCTGCGGTGAAGCCGTTTGGCTCGTTTCCACAAGCTGAACTGCTTGGAACGTAGGCGCCTCCTGATCCATTGCATCAGCGCTTTATACTCGGTCTTGCAGTTCGCTATCCGGAAGTAGTAGGCAAACCCTCGGATGACCGGATTCAGATCAGCAATGACCTTTTCCAGATTAACCGGTGA
>CAXMSH010000379.1:0-517 GCA_964195875.1 Thermodesulfovibrionia bacterium | reverse complement strand
ATCGAGTAAGATGCACAGCGAGAATTGCTCTGAAAACGGATAGGCACAAAGTGTAACCTCACCTGCAACGTACTTAGCCTGCTTAATGTCTTGTTATCTTGAAAAAAACAGTGAGCCTGCCTGCTCGCCTCGGCGAAGCGGGCCGGCACACAGGTCTATCTGCCGTCTTCATGCAATATGCGGGTTAGAAACCCTACTGCAGAATGATATCCCCTATAAAAACTGTACCATTACTGACCGTCATATCCCCACTTATAGTGGTCATTCCGGTAACAGACGCGTAACCGCAGTTATATCCGCCTTCAAGGGTAACCGTTTTATTCAGGTTGAAGTTGGTATCCCCTATGACTGTCTCTTCCATGTTCTGCAGAGTATCACCACCACTCGCGGCAACATATGCGTTCAGAAGCTGTGAATAATAACCAGCTGAAGCACCTATGACCTTTACCGCTCCAGGATAAAGATTGGAGTCGTTGTCATCGCAGTCACCGGATGTAGCCGTCAGATCCGTACTAAC
>CAXMSH010000378.1:0-518 GCA_964195875.1 Thermodesulfovibrionia bacterium | reverse complement strand
CATTTCCATCAGTCAAATTAATATATTCGTTTGAAAGACTAATTGAAGATAAAAAAATTGCAGGATTAGTGCCGCTCTTATCTTCTGAAAGCGAAGAATCAGATTCAGCAAAAACAAGCATCGAAGAAAAGAATACGCTAACAAAGACGAAAATAACGATAGATTTTATCACCGTTTTATCACCACAAGCATTTTTGCATATTCCTACCTTTCGTATAACCATCAAATAAATCCTTATAAATTAATGGTGGGCGAGAGAGGACTTGAACCTCCACGAGTCACCCCACTGGATCCTAAGTCCAGCGCGTCTGCCAATTCCGCCACTCGCCCTGCCTGATTCTAAAGCATTTATAAGGTCTTCTGCAAATTTTCTTCTTAGGGTGCGGTAAAATTAGAGCAGAGGGAACCCTAATATATGGAAAATATGGAAGGATGTTTCCAAAAACCCAGATCAAGCCTGAACAGGCTCCGTGTGTCGGGGATACTTCTTGCAAAAAGATTCCGGACAAGCCGGAATG
>CAXMSH010000377.1:0-524 GCA_964195875.1 Thermodesulfovibrionia bacterium | reverse complement strand
GGCTCCTCCACGAGGTTGCCGATCTCGTCGACCTCGCCAAGCGTGAGGCGCCACAGCGAGAGGGCTACACGCTGCACCGGCCGCTCGACTCGCCCTTCTCGGTGTCCCGGGTCGATGGGGTGTGGCTCGTCGAGGGCAAGGGCGCCGAGCGAGCCGCCAACCTCGACGACCTCACCGTCCCCGAGGCCGCCGACCTCGTCGCCCGCCGGCTGCGCTACCTCGGTGTCGACAACGCGCTGCGCGACGCCGGAGTCGAGCCGGGGGACGATGTGCAGATCGGAGAGCTGGTGTTCACCTACGAGGAACCCGAGGACGAGGGAACCAGTGACCAGTGACCAGTGACCAGTGACCAGTGACCAGTGACCAGAGGAAACACCACGGGCTGGTCACTGGCGACTGGAAGCGAGCGCACTGGCCACTGGCAACTTTCTGTTCAACTACCCTCGGCGGGTGACGATCTGGGATACCGCAAGCGACGCCGCCGCCGACCTGGAGGGGGCGGGCTACTTAACCGATGCGACCAT
>CAXMSH010000376.1:0-528 GCA_964195875.1 Thermodesulfovibrionia bacterium | reverse complement strand
GGCTCTTCCGGCTTGTCCCGACTTGCCGGGGGAATTGTGTGGGTATTAATGTGTAATAAGATGCTATCAATAAGATCTGTCATTCCGGATCCAGAACTTTTGTCATTCCGGCTTGTCCGGAATCGTTCCCCTGTATTTTAAGAAAGATTCCGGACAAGCCGGAATGACAGAATAATCGGATTTATAGCTGGAAGTCAGAGTTCAAAGGCGCAAGAAATAAAGAGAAAAAGCTGTTTTCTTAACAATAACAACAAATATCCTGAGTCTGAATAATCGCCCTCAAATGAAAACCAGGAACTAAATTAACAAATCTGTTATAATAAATAAATTCCGTATTTTTCTGAGTAAAAAATGGCAAATAAACATGATTATTTAATAAAAAAAGACCAGGTCAAACAGAAAAAACTTGCTGCCGGATTACTGTCAGAAATATTTCCAAAAGTTTCAGATATTATGATCCATATGGTTTATTTCCAGAAATTATCAGATAAGATATTTCTGGACCGTTCTATTAATTTCTTCCCTTCC
>CAXMSH010000375.1:0-529 GCA_964195875.1 Thermodesulfovibrionia bacterium | reverse complement strand
CGACAACCAGCAGCTGTTCATCAAGGACGAGCAGCAGCGGTTCGTCGGCTACAACCGCGTCTCGGACGAATGAGTCGAGAGTCTTGAGCCAGACTGGTCACTGGTCACTGGTCACTGGTCACTCAGGTCGTTTGACGGCTTCTCCGGCCTTCCACACGTGGGTCACCCGATCGCGATCGCCCCATCGCGAGCTGTCCTGCAACGGGTCGAAATCGGTGGCGATGACGTCGGCGTCGTAGCCGGCGACGAGCTGACCCGACCGAGGGCCCTGCGGTCCCAGCGTCAGCGGTCCGGTGGCGGTTGCCGCCTCGATCGCCTCCAACGCGCTCAGCCCGGCGTCCTGGAGGTGCCGGATCTCCAACCCGTTGCGGCCGTAGCTGTCTCCCGAAATGAAGATGTCGGTGCCCATGGCGACCCTCACCCCGGAAGCCACCGCCACTTTGAGCGCCTCGGCGTGGCGGTCGGCGATGGCGATCCCCTTCTCGTAGGCATAGCGGGGGAGGATGTCCTCCATCTCGACGAGTTGGGC
>CAXMSH010000374.1:0-537 GCA_964195875.1 Thermodesulfovibrionia bacterium | reverse complement strand
TATAATCATTCGTTTCGCCTTTTCAGACCAGCCTGTCTTTATCCGGCATTCCGGCTCGTCCGGAATCTTCTTGCATCAGCATGGTTTATAAAGAAACGATTCCGGACAAGCCGGAATGACAACCAGTTGATATTTAATCATTATTAACCAGACACTGCTGATTTTATTTATTAGTTATTGGTTATTAATCCTTGATCTCACCTGAACCCTATTTGACCCTATCACTGATCTTCTGTGAATTAGCTAATATCTTCTCTACAGCATCTTCCGGAACTCCGGCGCCTCTAAGGACCACCTTGGCCCTGAAAAGTGATATAAGATCATCGGGAGAATGCGCGTCACTGCTTAACACAAGGTCAGCACCTGTCCCCACGGCCATTCTGTAAACATGTCCGTTCGTAATACTATGTCCCTTCCTTGTCGTTATTTCAAGCTCAACACCTGCATCAGCGGCTTTTAATGCATCTTCTTTTGTAATAAGCCCCGGATGTGTAAGGATATCCGCTCCGGCAGCTATAGCGGCGCTGTTGGTTCCCG
>CAXMSH010000373.1:286-537 GCA_964195875.1 Thermodesulfovibrionia bacterium | reverse complement strand
GCGTTTGCCCTCGCCAATACGAAGGGCCCTGGTGAAGAGAGACATGGAGGGTCAGTCTACGAGAGGCACGCGTTTGTAATCGGAACGTCGCGTCGATGGATCAAGTGACCAGTGACCAGTGACCAGTGACCAGTGACCAGGCCCGACGGTCGGATGCGGGTCACCGCTCGGAACCGACGAGGTGGTTTCGCAAAGAGCTCAACATGCGCCGAACCTCGGCTGCGAGGCCTCGCGCGTCTTCCACTGTTACC
>CAXMSH010000373.1:0-276 GCA_964195875.1 Thermodesulfovibrionia bacterium | reverse complement strand
GTCCACGTATCCGAGATCTCCTGCGAGAAGCAGCTGATAGTCGAGCTCACTCACCGAACCGATGGCGATGCCGACGAATCTGGCGAAGTCTTTGTTCGTGGATCGGCCAGAACCTTCAGCAAGGTTCGCCGCAACGGAGACCGCTGAGCGACACATCTGGGATCGGAGCCCATAGGTCTCGGACTCTGGAAAGCGAGCCGAGATTCGGTATACGTTGAGGGCGAGGGTGTGGGCCTTGCTCCAGGCTTGGAGGTCGGTGAAGTCTGACACTCCCGA
>CAXMSH010000372.1:299-538 GCA_964195875.1 Thermodesulfovibrionia bacterium | reverse complement strand
GCCAGAGACTGTTGCTCTCTCGAAGCCGCCTGCCGATCTCGAGGACCTTCCCTTCGACCCACTGCAACACATCGACTACAAGTTGCCGTGGGACGGGCTTGATCCCGACGGCTGATCTCTTCGGACCACCTGGCACGGTGCGATTGACAGCGAAGCCGACCGGCTACGAGCCATCAGGCCCCCACCCCGCCCCGAGCTCTAGCGGCCCTGGTCGGGGACCGCATCCGGGCCAGGACACC
>CAXMSH010000372.1:0-289 GCA_964195875.1 Thermodesulfovibrionia bacterium | reverse complement strand
GCTCGGTGAGCCCCGACGGTAACTGGATGATCACGGCCGGGAGGGACGGCACCGTGCGGATGTGGGATGCAGTCAGGGGCTACTCGGACGTAGTCCGTCGCAACCGGTAGCAACCGGTAGTGGCTGTATTGCCTTCACACGGCAGAGGTCACTGGTTCGAAACCAGTATCGCCCACTAGACGGTTTCGCCCTGCCGTAGGCGGGTCGGTTCCGGTCTCAGTCGGCCGGTTCGTACCGCTCGACCGCTCCCGCTTCCAATTCCCTGCCTTCCACCACCCACAACGCCCCG
>CAXMSH010000371.1:0-542 GCA_964195875.1 Thermodesulfovibrionia bacterium | reverse complement strand
CGTCCCGAGGGGACAACGTCCCTTTTCGGGATTCAAGGGGTCAGGGGTCGAGGGTTGAGTGATAAGGAGAATCACCTATCACCTATCACCTTTCACCTTTCCATGTTGACAAAGACAAATCAACCTCCTTAAACTTTAAAGAGCATACTATTCTTAATAAAATATCTCATTACAAAGGAGTTAAACATGGAAGACCTTAGAAAATCCGAGACATGGCGAGTCTTCAGGATCCAGTCAGAGCTCGTTGAGGGCTTTGAAACACTTCATGAACTCGGTCCCGCGGTAACCGTATTCGGCAGCTCCCGTCTCAAGCCGGAGACAGAATACTATGAGAAGGCCGTGAAACTCGGGGAAAAGCTCTCGAGAGAGGGCTTTGCCGTCATTACCGGCGGAGGCCCCGGCATCATGGAGGGCGCCAATAAGGGAGCAAAGGAGGGGAAAGGCAAGTCCGTTGGTCTCAACATAGAGATACCCATGGAGCAGGACCCGAACGGGTTTCAGAATATCTCCCTCTCCTTCAGGTACTTCTTTGTCCGTAAGCT
>CAXMSH010000370.1:0-545 GCA_964195875.1 Thermodesulfovibrionia bacterium | reverse complement strand
TAATATAGTTATATTAATCGGTTACGTCATTTTTATTTCTGATTGAGATTCATCTTTTATTTTTTACCCTTCCGTTCTCTAACATTTTCTATCTTTTTCTCATATCCCTTTAAACTCTCGGTAAGACAGTTCAGTATGTTTGTTGCGACATCAATAATCTGATTTTCAGTGAACCCCTTTTTTCGCAAAATTCGGTAAAAAACTTTTGCAACGACCCTTGATCCCTTCTTACATTATCATTTCTTGTCGTTATGCGCTCTTTATGTTTTTAATAACAAGCATCCTGTGCTATTGAATAGGCACACCAACTCACCGATGGTTTTCTTCCCGGATATGACCTGCCCCCAATCATTGTACCATGTTTAAAGTTAGAGTTTGCCTGATATAGGTCGGTAATATTGATATATTCACCCCATTCTGATATAACTACAGGAAACCTTTTATGAGATCGTGAAGTAATATGAAAAACATAGTTGTCATTATCTTATTTATTTTAATGTGCATCACTCCCGCCCTGTCATCTGCAGAGAAACGACATAAAGTCG
>CAXMSH010000369.1:0-553 GCA_964195875.1 Thermodesulfovibrionia bacterium | reverse complement strand
GATGGACGAAATCACGGCCAATAGCGGTAAAGTGAAGTGGGCGGAAAATGCCACCCTGGGTTATTGCCCCCAGGACAGCACAGGCGAGTTCGATTGTGACCTTAACCTGTTTGACTGGATGAGCCAGTGGCGCAAGGCCCGCCATGACGATCAGATTGTGCGCGCCACGTTGGGGCGTCTGCTGTTCTCCTCCGATGATTTCAAGAAACAGGTAAAGGTGTGCTCTGGCGGCGAGAAAAATCGTCTGCTGTTTGGCAAGCTGATGATGATGGACACCAACGTCCTGCTGCTGGATGAGCCCACCAACCACCTGGATATGGAGTGTATCGAAGCGTTGAACCTGGCGCTGGAGCACTATGATGGCACGCTTATCTTTGTCAGCCACGACCGGGAATTTGTGTCATCCCTGGCAACGCGTGTTATCGATATCAAGCATCATGAGCTGGTAGACTTCCAGGGTACCTATGAAGAATACCTGGACAGCCAGCAGACTGCGGAAAGGCTGGCCAGCGCCTCCTAGGCTGGAGGCGCTGCAGACCAGGTGTAATGCAAT
>CAXMSH010000368.1:0-555 GCA_964195875.1 Thermodesulfovibrionia bacterium | reverse complement strand
CGCTTTACGCGGATACAGGAAAAGAAACTTCAAGGCTTTAAGCAGAAGGTCAGGCGACTCACAAAGCGTAATGGAGGGAAGAGTCTGGCTGCAGTTATCCGGCAGTTAAACCCCTTATTGCGTGGGTTTGCGAACTACTTCAGTATTGCCAACTGCGGACGTGCTTTCAAGGCACTATCTGCATGGATAAGACGACGACTGAGGGCGATCCAGCTTAAATTGTGGAAAGGGTCAGTAAGGCTCCACCGACGATTAAAGCAACTGGGTTATAAACCGCCATTCAAGTTCATCAAGATGAACTCCTGGCGTAATTCAGCAAGCCCTTTATCTAGTTTAGCCATGCCGAACCAGTGGCTTGATGAGCTTGGTCTGTACTCAATAACGGCATTAGATACGGGCTGGCTTGTTTCAA
The DNA here is from genome assembly GCA_964195875.1 of Thermodesulfovibrionia bacterium. Classification (GTDB taxonomy): domain Bacteria; phylum Nitrospirota; class Thermodesulfovibrionia; order UBA6902; family UBA6902; genus CAXMSH01. The sequence continues at coordinate 143 of CAXMSH010000368.1, read as the reverse complement.
CAGTGCCGGTAAAGGCATGATAGTGAAGACTACAGGAGCCGTATACGAGGCCCGTACGTACGGTTCTGTGAGAGGGATGAGGCGGTAACGCCTCACCCTACTCGATTTTGGGGGAAAGAAAAGGGCCGCCAGCGATTGACGGC
>CAXMSH010000367.1:0-558 GCA_964195875.1 Thermodesulfovibrionia bacterium | reverse complement strand
GGAGAAGTTTTAGGACACGCAATACTATCCAGCACTCAGTTGGAGCGTGACGATGCGGCACTTCGAAGCCTGTCATCCACACAGGCAGGCGACGCTCGAGTACATATTGATAAATTGCGCTCAACTTACCCGCAGCGCCATGAATTCAAATCTTATAGCGTCAGTGGGGTGTCTGAACTTGAAGCTAAGCAGTTGCAGCAACTGGGTTTCAACTTCGGCTGACTCAGCGCGTATCGCAATATGCTTTTAGCTTGAGGAAGTTCTGGCTGGTCATCCATATCGGTAAATCATTTATCTTGCTGTTTTTTAATTAAAAACATTGCTTAATAGGAGCAAAGAGTGTAACTTCCGCGCGCTAACTTTGATGGAATCCCCAGTGACTAAAAACCTAAGAAATATCGCCATTATTGCCCATGTTGACCATGGCAAAACTACATTGGTCGACCAGCTTTTGCAGCAGTCGGGTACGCTTGGCGACCGCGCGGCCACCCTCGATCGGGTGATGGATTCCAATGACCTCGAAAAGGAACGTGGTATTACGATCCTTTCAAAGAACAC
>CAXMSH010000366.1:0-563 GCA_964195875.1 Thermodesulfovibrionia bacterium | reverse complement strand
ATCACTGGAAATAGCAAATTACCCTTATTATGGATCTTATAATGCTAATTTTTGTTTGATATTATTAAACTTTATAAATGCTAAATGTTCAATTTGGCATTCTCATTATTGCCGATCATTCCCCCATAACCTAAACAAAAACCTTTTTTTGCCACTGACTTACACAGACTCAAAAAATTGACTACTGACTTGAAAGACCTAAAATAACTTACCCTCTTGCCCTGCCTCAACCTTCGGCCCGCTTCGCCGAATCGAGGCGAGCAGACTTACACAGACTTAAAAAATTGGCCACAGGCCTACTCCATGTATGTCGCCCTGATCATTCTCCAATGACCTGTACGAATATTTTTCTCGAGCGAGGGCGGTTATCATGATCGATAACCACGATCTGCTGCCACTGGCCGAGCACTACCGATCCGTCGGATACCGGCGCGGTAAGTCCCGGCCCCATGAATGTCGCCCTGATGTGCGAGAAACCGTTGTCATCCCCCCTTGTCTCTGAATGACGGCTCTTCAGCTTCTTTGAAGCGAACTTCTCAAGCTGTTCCTGCATGTCCTCGACA
>CAXMSH010000365.1:0-587 GCA_964195875.1 Thermodesulfovibrionia bacterium | reverse complement strand
CGCTGACTGGTTATCGGTAACGTTAACCGCGTCTACTTTGCCTTTCAGCATCTCAACCTCATGAAGTATCTTCTTTATGTCAGTGCCTTTAGGAGGGCCGGCCTCTGCTGTCACCACAAATTTTCCTGATTCAAGAGCGCTTTTAAAACTCACTTTTACTACCTCCTGTATAAATGTATTAATTTAATAGTTGATATCGTTAGTGTCCGGTTAAAGAATGATTAAATATCAAATGGTTGTCATTCCGGCTTGTCCGGAATCTTCTTGCAACAGTAAGATATATAAAGAAACGATTCCGGACAAGCCGGAATGACAGATTTATCACCCAGTGAGTGATTTTGCGTGTATTCAGAAAATATTATTTTTCCACTTTTCCCTTCTCCCGTACGTTGAGCTTCCCCGGCTTTGTGCCGGCTGACCAGTTCTTTGGCTTCAACGGCTTTTTCATCTCTTCAAGCTGGCCGGTACGCTTCATCCTTTCGTATATTCGCACCCATCCGCATTCTATATCCGTGCTTACTTCACACTTTCCATCATTGGTCCCGCCGCAGGGACCGTTCAGTAAACCCTTGGGGCATGCGGTTACA
>CAXMSH010000364.1:0-588 GCA_964195875.1 Thermodesulfovibrionia bacterium | reverse complement strand
CACGACTAGGGTCGCCGCCGATGGCCAACCGGCCCGCTACGAAGCAGCCGAACACCCGTTTGTGGTCTATCTGTGGTCTGAGCACTGCCCTGGGACCGCTTCGAGTGTCCACTTACCTGCGCCAGCCCACCGGCAATCCGACCCTGACCAGGGGAAACGTCGAGTGGGCGATACTGGTTTCGAACCAGTGGCCTCTGCCGTGTGAAGGAACGCGACGTTCTCGCAAGAACCCCGTGTTTACAGGGATCCCGCCGGCTGGCTGCTGGTTCGATGTGACCGTCAGTGACCATCACTGACCATGAGTGACCGCCAGTTTGTGGTCTGTTTGTGGTCTATAGGCCGAAATCGAGCCCTTGCAGCACCGACGCCATCGCCGGAAATCCGACCCTGACCAGGGGAAACGTCGAGTGGGCGATACTGGGTTCGAACCAGTGGCCTCTGCCGTGTGAAGGAACGCGACATTCTCGCGAAAACCCTGTGTTTCCGGGGTTTTCGCGGGCCACTCCCCCGGCCCAACTGGGCACCAGCGACCATCACTGACCATGAGTGACCGCCAGTTCGTGGTCTGTTTGTGGTCTGTTCCGATCG
>CAXMSH010000363.1:0-588 GCA_964195875.1 Thermodesulfovibrionia bacterium | reverse complement strand
CTCTTTTCAAGGATTCACCTTCATCTTTGAAAAGAGTGAAAGTGCTCTGCTTTTTGCGGATGAGGCAATGGAGGTAACGGAAGAGATACTCAAACTTTATGACCAGCAATATTTGGAAAAGGGAAAGAGCACTGCAAAATAAGAAGGTTGATGACTTCGTAAAAAGTCATCAAATATGTTTCAGATGGCTAAGTAAAAATTTCGATATACAAGGCGTAGTGATTTTTCAGGTGCGAGACAATACATATGGTATGTCGAGTGCCTGAAAAATTGCTGCAACGCAGTAGATCGGACTTTTTACGACGCCATCACTTTTTAACGATTACTTTTCCCTGTAGAATATATTCAATCGGCTTTTTTCTGACTATACGTTCTTCTGGTTTTTCCTTGACTACTTCCATTTCTCTGCTTATTCCATAGTTAACGTTCCCTTCGATAAGAAAACACATGCTGACAGTTCCTCCCGGTGGGATCCCGGCAGTTTCATAAAAGCCCTCCTTATCAGCAGGGAAGGTAATTGTGCTGGATGAGCAGGCCATTGCTATTCCGGGTGTGAACACGATTACAACTGGTTTTGTGTCCTGGTTG
>CAXMSH010000362.1:0-590 GCA_964195875.1 Thermodesulfovibrionia bacterium | reverse complement strand
TACGCCTTGTATATCGAAATTTTTACTTAGCCATCCCATGATTATTTATGATTACATCAAAATTGATAAAGAATTCCGGATTATCTGAAAAAAGAATCTTACTTCTGTAATATGATAGAATTTGAATATAATATCCTGTAATAATTCCATATGAAAGTATGCTCGGCCATAGCATGGCTTTCTCAAGAATATGGAAATCTATGATATATTTAAGCAGTACTAACAGGAATGACAGAGTATATGGGAAGCAGCACTCATGCCTGTAGAATCTCCATGTCATCTTAAGTGTTTCTTTAAAGGCTTCCAATAAAATTACCTGTATTTATTTTTTACTGTAACCCGTAACATTATAGCAGAGAAGAGAGCAGATATATAAAATCATAGGGGGAAGAATTAAATGACATTCTCACAGAGAATTGTAGGACTGCTTACATTTGTCACTATCGGGGTAATGCTGCTTTATGTTGCTCTTCAGGACAGTGGGAGTACCGGTATTATAATAAAAAAAGGTGGTCCATTGGATTTCATGTCGAAACTGGATGCAAGGAAACTGTTAGATGATATAAGGACTTATATAGGGTTGCTGTCAA
>CAXMSH010000361.1:0-601 GCA_964195875.1 Thermodesulfovibrionia bacterium | reverse complement strand
CGGATCAAGCGCGAGAAGGTTCGAGAGTTTAAGGACAAAGTGAGGCGAATCACCCGGCGCAACTCTCCGGTCAATCTGAAGCAGGTCATAGCTGATCTGAGTCCGGTTGTTCGAGGATTTGCCAATTACTTCCGCGTAGCGAATTGTCAAAAAGAGTTCAAAGTGTTGGCACAGTGGATCAGAAGGCGCTTGCGAGCCAAACAACTTTGTCTGTGGAAAAGAGCCAAGCGGCTTCACCGCAGACTCAGGCAGTTGGGTTATCAGGGCGAGTTTAAAGCGATAAAAATGAACTCGTGGCGCAATTCGGCCAGCAATCTAGCCAGCTATGCTATTCCCAACAGCTATTTGCGGGGATTGGGTCTCTTTGAGATGACTTCAGTACAAGCCGGACACCTGCCTCAGGACTTCTGAGGGAAGAATAGACAGGAGCCGTATACGAGGCCCGTACGTACGGTTCTGTGAGAGGGATGATGCGAGCTTGATCTGCTCGCATCACCCTACTCGATTTATGGCTCACTAATTTGCGTGTTCCCTGTTTACAAAAATAGAATTCAGTTCAAATCGACGATCATTGTTTCTCCTCCATAAGCATGCACTGAAT
>CAXMSH010000360.1:0-592 GCA_964195875.1 Thermodesulfovibrionia bacterium | reverse complement strand
AATACTCTCTTTCGTGTTGTAGTTGAATGATTTCAATATAAAGAGCTTCTTGCAAAAGTCTTTATCCGTCATTCCCGAGAGTCTTTATCGGGAATCCAGTATTCATTAAAGATAAAGACTTCTGGATACCCGCCTACACGGGTATGACGGCAAAAGTGATTTGTCAGAGACTTTTGCAAGAGTTTCTAAATATAAAACTTAAAATAGATACTAAAAGGATTCTTTGAACCCTTCCCCTTAAACCATATTAAGTTTGCAGAAAAAAATAGACAATTGCCTTTGATTGATGATACCTTATTAAAATGAAGGTCGGCCTGTTTCAATTTAATCCGTCTTTTGGAAAAAAAGACGAGAACATTAAGAAGGTTATGGATGTGGCAGCCGGGGCTGAACTTGAACTCCTGGTCCTGCCGGAGTTATTTGCAACGGGATACCAGTTCACCTCGGTTGACGAGGTCTCCTCTCTTGCAGAGAAGGTGCCTGATGGCAAAACCACAGAGATGCTCATTGGACTCTCAAGAGAAAAGGGGATATATATTGTCGCGGGTCTCCCGGAAAGGGATGGAGACAGGTTTTATAACTCGGCGGTCCT
>CAXMSH010000359.1:0-597 GCA_964195875.1 Thermodesulfovibrionia bacterium | reverse complement strand
ATTATTAAAAGAATATAGCGTACTGAATAGGTAATTTTAAGTTCCTCCTTTGTTATTTAATTGGTTACTCTATGACTAATAATCCATGCTCCCATTAATTACCGGTGAAACCTTCAGTTTTTTCAGTATATCACAGTTGAGGATTACAGGAAGCACTACACATAAAACCCACCTTGCCGCATAGAAAGTTATCTTCAAACCCTACAATTCAAGTGGGTGCCTTGAAGGTAAGATTAGGCTTACTTCCCTAAGTTTAAGGTCGCTCACACTTACCTTACTCTGGCTTCCTTATTCAATTAGACGGATGAAATTACCTATCACGTACAAGGTAGGTTTAATATATATTTATCACCTAATACCTTTAATGTCAACTTAATAACATTTATAGCAACTATAAGAATTTGATATTAGTATGGATGCGCAAATAGCTTTAACGATTAACAGTTGAAACATTGCATTTTTAGGCAGGATTCAAAAACAAGAGTACAGGAAGTAATCTTTGTTCAATATTATTGAAAAAATTTTCAATAATGTTAGAAAAAAGGAGCTATAAAGAATATAGCCCCTTTAATATTAGAGCGTCCCCAAGGGGATTTG
>CAXMSH010000358.1:0-597 GCA_964195875.1 Thermodesulfovibrionia bacterium | reverse complement strand
ATTCGAAGGTTTCCGGAACCAGTTCTTGAACGTTGAGCCGGACACAAGCCGTCCAACGGGGCGGGACACGCTATCTGCGGTAGGTTGTAAAAGACCCTCTGCGGGTAATGGTCGTCCATCTGAAGTAACCGGGACAGGCTGTCGTAGATTGCCCTTTGGGATAGAAGGCGATGGCTCCCCGGCCAAGATCGGAGGCGAGACGAGCAGGGCAGGGAGAAGGAAACGCAGGAACAGGTATCGCGACAATATACTACAGTCTTTACGACCGCATGCTGAATGAGAAGGGACTGCTTCAGGCCTTTGCCAAGGTCAAATCCAACAAAGGGTCACCCGGAGTCGACGGGCAGACCATCGCGGATTTTGCCGAACATTTGACTGGAGAGATCGCCGTACTTGCGGACACACACCTGCTCAGAAATTTTGAGGGAAGAATAGACAGGAGCCGTATACGAGGCCCGTACGTACGGTTCTGTGAGAGGGATGAGGTGGGCCGGGTTTGTTGCTCACCTCACCCTACTCGATTTTGTCAGGGTATCTAAGAATCTTGGGTTTATGTCTATCTAGTCAGGCCAAAACATATGTGAGAGGATTAATAGG
>CAXMSH010000357.1:0-598 GCA_964195875.1 Thermodesulfovibrionia bacterium | reverse complement strand
CGCACTGTCAGCCATGGAAAGCGCTCTTTCTACTTCACCACCAAAATCCGCATGACCGGGGGTATCAATAATATTGATTTTAACGTCCTGCCAGGTCACAGAGCAGTTTTTGGCCGCAATGGTGATACCGCGTTCTCTTTCAAGATCCATGCTGTCCATGAGGCGGTCGTCCACCTGCTGGCCTTCCCTGAAAAGCCCGCTCTGCTTGAACATTGCATCAACAAGGGTGGTTTTGCCATGGTCAACATGGGCAATGATGGCAACGTTTCTTAATCTATTATTATATTCTGTATTTTTTTTCATGATTCTCCTGTTAGGATACTTAATATCCCGTGATTATTCACCGGCGGAGAATATAACCATGAAAATTAAAAAGGCAACTATTACTTTGACACCCGTGTTGTACCGTCAGCCGCAGTAATAATCCTCACCCGGTCTCCTGCAGCGATTATAACATCGGCTTCCTGTACAACAACAATGGTCTGGCCATTGTCTTTTTTCACAATAATTTCAAGGCCTGGTTTCCGGGTTATCTCTTCTTCTACCATTGTTCCTGCCGCAGCACCGGCAAGGGCGCCGATCACGACGGCAACTGATT
>CAXMSH010000356.1:0-600 GCA_964195875.1 Thermodesulfovibrionia bacterium | reverse complement strand
AACTACACCATCGAACTGAACCGCCACTCATTGGAGCTGGAGTACGGCTACTGGGCGGGGGACGTGTGGATGTCTTTCAAGGGTAAGTGCGTTCTATTTCAGCCGAAGATTTAAAACCCGGGCAATAAAGTAGGGTGGGGCTCACGCCCCAGCCCTCTCACAGAACCGTACGTACGGGCCTCGTATACGGCTCCTGTAAACACACATATCAGATCACCGATACCGTTATGCCGACTTCGGTCGACGCCATGTCCACCAGACCCATCCCTTCGTGCAACCAGAGGTTAGGCATTGCATAGCTCGCAAGCGGGCTATTGGCATTGTGCCAACTCTTCATCCTGATTGCCTTGAACGGGGGCTGGTAACCCAACTGCTTCAGTCGCCTGTGCAGCCTGCCCGGCACCTTCCACTGCTTGAGCTGGATGCAGCGTAACCGCCGCCTAATCCAGCCCATCAGCCTTTTCAACTCATGCCTACAATTGGCCACCCTGAAGTAATTCACAAACCCTCGGAGCACCGGATTCAGCTCACAAATCACGCCTGCGAGATTCTTGCCTGTGTTTCGTCGGGTGAGGTATCTCACCTTGGCTTTCAGTGCCC
>CAXMSH010000355.1:0-601 GCA_964195875.1 Thermodesulfovibrionia bacterium | reverse complement strand
TGAATGTATGGGGCGGTTAGAAATATTTGACTTCCGGCAATCATTAAGCAGAGTATCAGTTTAGATATTCGCATAAACAACCTCCAATATATCTGTTAAAAGTTTGTGCAGATAAATGAACTACCCCGCAGCAGAGCTGCGAAGTATCATCGCTATGCAAAGTCCTCGAATAATTTCAGCTGTTTTCGGTATATCTGTTTATACGTTTTTCCGTGGTCTTTGACATACTTTTTGATGATGGTTTCATTGCCATATTGACCAACGGTGTTGAGATAGAATCCACTCGTCCAGAATTTACCGCCCCAGAGCAATTTCTTCACTTCCGGATGTTGTTTGAATATTTTCTTTGCAGTAATGCTCTTAATTATTTGCACAATCCTGCTGGGCGACATAACAGGAACACTTTGGACAAGGAAGTGCACATGGTCTTCATCTGAGCCAATTTCCACAAAATGTATTTCATATCGTTTGCCTATCTCAATACATATGTTTTGAAGTGACGACTCGACTTTTTCCGTAAATACCTTTTGTCGGTATTTTGCAGGACAAACAATGTGATATAATATCAGAGTCTTATTGTGCCGTTTTAGGATATGTTCAC
>CAXMSH010000354.1:0-603 GCA_964195875.1 Thermodesulfovibrionia bacterium | reverse complement strand
GTGAGCTTCGTGACGACGGTCGAAGCGATTGCCGGAGGCGCCTTGCCGGCGACGCTTCTCGGCGTGCTCATCGCAGTGCTGGCGGTGATCGGCCTCAACCGCGGGTTCAGGCCGGAACCGGGGTGACCAGTGACCAGTGACCAGTGACCAGTGACCAGTGACCAGTGACCAGTGACCAGTGACCAGTCCTAACTGGCAACTGGAAACTGGCAACTGGTCACTTTCTAAAGAACCACTCCCCCGAAGCCTGGCCCCTCCGGGCGCTCCAGCTGGTCCATCGTGCACTCGGCGGCGTCCTTGTCCGGGCGCCATCGCTCGAACCGAGTCGCGTGGCGGAACCGGGCGCCGGTGAGCTGGTCGTAGGACACCTCGGCGACGACGCCGGGGGTCACCGGGATCCAGGACAGGTCCTTGCCCCCAGACCAGCGGCTCTCCTGTCCGGGGCGGCGAACCTCGTCGCCAAAGGAGTCGGCGCTCTTGATCTGCTCGAGCTGGCCCAGGATCTCAACCCGATCGGCGTTGGAGAATCCCGAGCAATGCCCGATGAAGTGGAGGTCTTCCTCGTCGTTGAAGAGTCCGAGCAGGATGGAACCGATCTTGCCC
>CAXMSH010000353.1:0-613 GCA_964195875.1 Thermodesulfovibrionia bacterium | reverse complement strand
TCGCCAAGCCGCAGAGTTTCAACCGCTTCGATGATCACAGGATGTTCCTTCCGACCATTTGGATGTTTTCAAACACTACACGCGCAGGTTGGCATCTTCCAGTGACACATTGTTCAGGTTACGCCACGGTCCAGATGCAATTGGAATCTGGCACCGTAACTTCGTCATCCCCGTGAAAACGGGGATCCAACACCAGATCGAATTGTACTCACCGTGGATTGGATTCCCGTTTTCACGGGAATGACGGCAGTGATGAATTCCAATCCGAAGCACATCAGTGCTGAGGCAAGGCCGACCGGCCGTCGCACGAAGTGCGCCCCAACGGAGCGCAGCCGCAGGCTGCTGGCGTGAGCGATGTAAACCAGCCGACCCGAGCGAAGCGAGGATAAGTTGTTCGACCAGAAAAACTAACTTTCAAAACCTACACCAAAAACGGATTGTTGGCTCGCTCATTGCCGATATTGCTGGCCGGGCCGTGGCCGCAGATGAAGGCAAAATCATCCGGCAGCGGCAGCAGCTTTTCCTTGATGGCTGAACTCAGCGCATCATGGTCGCCATATGGAAAGTCGGTGCGGCCGATCGAGCCCTGGAACAGCACATCGCCAACATGGCC
>CAXMSH010000352.1:0-625 GCA_964195875.1 Thermodesulfovibrionia bacterium | reverse complement strand
CCCGGTAGCGTGCGGTCTCGCGAATACCGTGCTTGCCGAGACTTCCGAGGGGTGAATGTCCGTTGCCCGTATGGCTCTGGCAAACCGTCCCGGCCTGCCCTCTCTTCTTTTCACCCTCCTGGTACAGGTATAGCAGCAGATTTTCGGGGCGTTGCTTTCTCCAACAAGCTCCCTGCTTGTCTCATTGAAATATAAATTTTTATTTCTGGCTAGATCGGAGATTTTCCTGTATGGTATTTGCAGCTGCAGATTTTGTTATTGTTGACTTTGGTTGTTCCCTCCGCGTTACCTCCTGAATTCCTCGTTTCATCACCTGTAAGCAACACTCTAATTTGTTTAATTTAAATAAGGTAAAAGTTACATGGCTACAGGTACAGTAAAGTGGTTTAACGAGTCCAAAGGTTTTGGTTTTATTGCCCCGTCTGACGGTGGTGAGGATGTATTCGTACATTTCAATGCGATTCAGGGCTCGGGCTTCAAAACCCTGAGCGAAGGTCAGTCGGTCACCTTTGAGGTAGAAAAAGGTCCCAAGGGCCTCCAGGCTGCCAACGTTACCGCATAAGCAGACCTTTTCGGTAAAACACCGAGATAAAGAACCCCGCCCCGGCGGGGTTTTTTTTTGGAG
>CAXMSH010000351.1:0-627 GCA_964195875.1 Thermodesulfovibrionia bacterium | reverse complement strand
AGGATCATAGGGACGCTGGATGAAGTAGTAATCCCATAGACGCAGATCGAGTAGGGTGAGGCGTCACCGCCTCATCCCTCTCACAGAACCGTACGTACGGACCTCGTATACGGCTCATGTAATCTTCAGCCAACCCGTTTTGACCGTTACCATTGAATATAAACCGAGCTCATCAAACCACTTATTCGGCATGGCAAAGCTGGCCAACGGGCTTCTTGAATTGCACCACGAGTTCATCTTAATGAACTTGAAAGGTGGCTTATAATTCAACTGCTTTAACCGCCGATGAAGCCTGCTTGGCTTCTTCCACAGTTTCAGCTGTATCGCTCGTAGTCTTCGCCTTACCCATGCCGCCAATGCTTTAAAAGCCCGGCTACAGTTAGCAATACTGAAGTAATTGGCAAAACCACGCAGCACCGGGTTCAAGCGCCTGATTATTTCCATCAGGTTTAACCCATTGTTACGTTTGGTTAATTGCCTGACCTTCCGTTTAAAGTCCTGGAGTTTCTTATCCTGCAGTCGCGTAAAACAACTGCCGATTACAACTCCCAGGAATTTAACACCCTCATCGCTATGCGCGATGTGCGTCTTGTCCCTGTTGACGGTCAACTTCAGGTCTTTCTCCAG
>CAXMSH010000350.1:0-629 GCA_964195875.1 Thermodesulfovibrionia bacterium | reverse complement strand
CCCCCAACCCCTCTTTGTCAAAGAGGGGAGCAAAATAATATGACCAGAAGCGTCATTAAATGGCTTTCCCCCTTTAACAAAGGGGGATAAAGGGGGATTTGCTTTTACGTTCCAGTGATCGATAGCTGAAGATCATATCTGATGTTCGCAAATCTCCCCCAACCCCTCTTTTTCAAAGAGGGGAGCTTTCAAGGAAGCGGCCCTGAAGTTCCGGCTCCTGTTTGGCGAGCTAAATCGTCGCCCTCGGCTTATATTGCATTACACCAATCGCGGCAATCACCAGCGCCAGCCCAACGGCCTGTGGCCAGCCGAAATATTCGTCCAGCAGCATAACCGCGAATAGTGACGTCATGGCGGGACCGAGGGTTCCGGTAATCGCCGTTTTGGACGGGCCCAGATGTGAGATCGCGGCAGCGAGCATGAATGTAGGAAGGACCGTAGTAACAATGGCCATCAACACGATCAGCTTAAAAGCAGGCAGGGGAATATAAAGTGCCTGGAGACTTTGCACGACAAAAAAGTGCACCAGTGTAATCACGCTACTCGAGATCATTGCGATGACGGTAAACTCTTTGGCTCCGATTCGATCGATGATTGGTTTGCTGAGCACCACGTACAGAGAAAAAGAC
>CAXMSH010000349.1:0-631 GCA_964195875.1 Thermodesulfovibrionia bacterium | reverse complement strand
ACAGAAGTAAAAAACAGATCATTGATAATGGTTATATGATATGACTGAACTGGAGAAGCTTAAGCACCTCCTTGAGCACTGGATAGAGCATAACGAAGCTCATGTTAAGACGTATCATGAGTGGGCTGTCCGCCTTGATCGTTTCAGACCCGCCGAGGAGGGCGAATTATCTGGGGCGGAAAAAGCAGATGCAATAAAAATTAAAGAATTATCTGAAATCCTGAGGCAGATCGCGGGTGAGAGCCGGAATCTGGAGACCCTGTTTAAAAAAGCCCAGGGAATTTTATAAGGTTTATTCTCTTCTTTTTGATTTATTGTTTATTACCCTCGAACCCTTTCCGCCCCGGCGGATTCGCTGAGGCGAAGAATCCTCGAACCCTGTTATTACTATTTGCTACAATAATCCATGCATCAGTCCCTTTACGTCCATATCCCTTTCTGTCTGAAACGATGTATTTACTGCGATTTTGTTTCAGGAATTTACGACCCTCATAAGGAAGCCGTTTACATTGAGGCTCTCAAGAAAGAAATTTCAGATATTCCTCAAAAAACTTCGTTTGCTACCCTGTTCATTGGCGGCGGGACACCGACCGCTCTTTCAGTTGGAACATTAACAGGCCTGATAAAGCAT
>CAXMSH010000348.1:0-638 GCA_964195875.1 Thermodesulfovibrionia bacterium | reverse complement strand
CCACGGAAAGCGAAAATGACATTTTTCGCTTTCCTTACAAATCAATGACGTACATTGCCGGTCATTGATTTGGGCGCCCCACCCGGGGCGCGTTGATGACTTTTTGCGATGTCATCAACATTGGGCGTTCACTTGGGAATTACTTCGGATTCTCAGTTTTAAATCAATCCAAAATCCAGGTTCCAGGTTGTACTCCCTGGTCTGGCCTTTCTCCATTTCTCCGTGGTGGATTCATCACCGCTTCCATAACAGTCTCGCAATGACCCATCGTCGCTTTCAGCTTTGCCGCAACAGGCAAAAGTGGCTGGATTCCGGGTCCTCGCGTTGCTTTCACCCTCCCCTCAATCCCCTCCCCTCAAGGGAGGGGAAGAGTTCGGAATGGAATGTTGTTCGGTTCGGCCCGGAATGACCCGTCTTCGCTTTCAGCTTCGCCGTGGCAGGCTGGCGATTGAAGTTTTCACCTAGATACGCTCGGCGCTGGCTCGCCTCAGGTTTCGGGTTTAGGGTTTAGGGTTTCGGGTTTAAGGTTTTACACCCTTACCCCCATACCCCCTCACTCCCATACCCCCATACCGTTGTTCCTTCGTATCTCTGTGTCAGACGGTTCTTCATCGCATTAGTCCATGGTATAGTGGGGT
>CAXMSH010000347.1:0-639 GCA_964195875.1 Thermodesulfovibrionia bacterium | reverse complement strand
TTCCATCCTCTCCATCTGCAACGTGGTGGGCAGCATGATAACCAGGGAATCGGACGCCGTTCTCTACACCCACGCCGGTCCTGAGATCGGGGTAGCTTCGACGAAAGCGTTCACAACTCAGCTCGTGTGCCTCATTCTCTTCGCCATCTACCTCGGGCGTCGGCGCGGTGTTCTCAGCCCTGCCAGAGCTGGCAGTATCATGGACTCCCTTTTCTCCCTTCCCCACCACGTGGAGAGCATCGTTGAGGGGGAATCGGTCATCGAGGAACTTGCCAGCCTTTTTTACCATCACTCCGACTTCCTGTACCTGGGCCGTGGCATTCACTATCCCATTGCCCTCGAGGGTGCCCTCAAGCTCAAGGAGATCAGCTACATCCACGCGGAGGGCTATCCGGCCGGGGAGATGAAGCATGGACCTATCGCCCTCATCGACGAAGACATGCCGGTGCTCTTCATTGCGACCCGCGACCGGGTCTACGAAAAGGTCATTTCCAACATGGAGGAGGTCAAGGCCAGGGGCGGTAAAGTCATTGCCGTGACTGACCATCACGAGGAGAGTCTCAGGGAGTGTGCAGATCATTTGATCCACATCCCGGCTACTGACCCCCTGATAACCCCGATCCTTGCGACTATTCCTCT
>CAXMSH010000346.1:0-675 GCA_964195875.1 Thermodesulfovibrionia bacterium | reverse complement strand
GTATTTGTTGCTATACCCTCGTGCCCGAGTCCTTGTCTTTATCCCTATTGGATTTTTTAGTCAGATGATCTATGTGCCAGCCGCCCTTGTCCTAGGCTTGTGGTTCCTGCTGCAATTGTTGAGTGGGGGGATGAGTTTTGGCCACGAAGGAGGGGGCGTAGCTTTCTTTGCGCACATAGGAGGATTCCTTGCAGGAATGGTTTTGATTGGATTGTTTAAACATCCACATGTCCGGTTTTTTAATCAACAAGCAACTCATCGAGGTTCAAATCGTTGGTAAAGTGGAATAGGCAAAAAATTTAATTATTTAATGCCAAATGTATTGACACGTTCTTTCCCTTTGGCTATAGTCACTGTTCGCCCAGAGGGGAAGCTCTTTGAAAATTGAATAACTGTCAAACAAGAACAGTAAATAAAGTGTATTGAAATGGCGGCCCTTGAAAATGTATTTACTTTTGAGAGTTTGATCCTGGCTCAGAACGAACGCTGGCGGCGCGCCTAACACATGCAAGTCGAACGAGAATCCGGGGCAACCCGGTAGTAAAGTGGCAGACGGGTGAGGAATGCATGGGTAACCTACCCTTGAGAAGGGAATAACCTGCCGAAAGGTGGGCTAATACCCTATACGCTTCTCTTTTTGTGAAGAGTGAAGGAAAGCTAAGCCGTGGGCTTGGC
>CAXMSH010000345.1:0-677 GCA_964195875.1 Thermodesulfovibrionia bacterium | reverse complement strand
TTACTACGAGCTCAGCAGCCTTTACAGACGGTATACCGTATGAAGCAAGGTCACCGCTGTGCGCTCCGGCCACTCCCAGCCTGATCGGATCTGCGGTTATCCCAACGCCGCATACAGAAAGCAGCACAAAAACAGTAAGTATAGCGGTTATAAACAGTTTCACTGGCTGTCTCATAAAACTACCCCCTTTATTTACTCTCTTCAGTTTTGTAGTTGATGATTTCAAATTAAAGAGCCTCTTGCAAAAGTCTTTATTCGTCATTCCCCGATAAATCCATGAATGATTCCCGAAAAATCGGGAAGGTTCCCAATTTGTCATTCCAGCGGTCTTCTGGGCGGGAATCCAGTCATTAAATAAATTCTCTGGTTCCCCGCCTACGCCAACAGGAACTACTTTCTGCCCATTAACTTGCTCTTTATCAACTGGAGTTTATTGCCGTTTATTGCCCTGGCAGGACTCAGTTTTTTTGGGCATACCTCCTGACAGTTGAAGGCCTTTCTGCAGTCCCATACACCGTCACCTGATGCCCCGATATCAAATCTTTTATCATTCTTATCCCTGCTGTCTTTAATGAATCGTTCAAGCTTCAGAAGGGCCGCCGGACCGAGGTAATCCTCATTCAGAGACGTTACAGGACAGGCCCCGAAGCATAGCCCGCAGAGGATACACTCAACCA
>CAXMSH010000344.1:298-678 GCA_964195875.1 Thermodesulfovibrionia bacterium | reverse complement strand
TCTGGCCGTGGTCGTAATCACCGACTTCGCTGCGGCGTGAATGACACGGAGCACAGATCTCCACTTGCTGACGGTTGTCTAGACTGTTTGTGTAAACAGCCAGGTCATAATTCTCGACTTCAGGGCGTCCCATCGGATCGACTTCTGCCCACGCCACATGACGAGAACCGGGGCCATGGCATGCCTCGCAACTGACATCGATGTCAGACCAGGTGGTATTGAAGGTCCTCAATTCCGGGTTGTAATTTTTTTCCAGATGGGTCGAATGACACTCGGCACACATGCCGTTCCAGTTTTGCCCATTTCGGGTCCAGTGCAACCAATCGTCCGCTGCGATCACCGTATCCGGGTTGAGCGTGAACCAGCGTTGCTCGTCAACA
>CAXMSH010000344.1:0-238 GCA_964195875.1 Thermodesulfovibrionia bacterium | reverse complement strand
GTAGCCATCTCCTTTTTTGTAAAAGCGGGAGGTGACCCCGTTGTGCTCGAATTCGGCATCATTGAAGTCGCCGAGGATCGTCTGATCGCTGGCGAGATCCATGGCCTTGTCATGATCCGAGCCCAGCCACTGCTCGTATGTCTCATCGTGGCAATCAGTGCATTGCTCCCGACCCACAAAGCTCGCGGCTGACGTATCAGGTGAAATAATTGCAGCATCTCGCTGCATTTCCCTGACC
>CAXMSH010000343.1:0-695 GCA_964195875.1 Thermodesulfovibrionia bacterium | reverse complement strand
AAGACCCTGGCTTATAAATCTTGTCCCGATAAACTGCAGTTCACTCATAATTCTCTTGTAACGCGGATTGTCAGACACACTCTGGTCAGACGCTTTTGAGAATGGGTGAAGGCTTGTTGAAAAAAGAGTGGCATCGAGGTCTTTTGCTATGTCACTCAGAACGTTATATGTATCTTTCAGGTCTTTTTCAACCTCTGCAACTGAAGAGCAGATTCCGGTATTTATTTCAACCATCGACTGGATAAATTCCGTTTTAATCCGCTCCTTCATAAGGGGTGGCACCTTGTCCAGGATTTCATGAGCAAGAGATTTCAACTCAAGTGTTTCTGCATCGAGTATCTGAAGTTCAATCTCCACTCCGATTGTAGGCGTCGGAGATTTATTGAATTTTAATTCTTGCATATACAAAGTGACAAAGGCACAAAGGCACATAGGCACAAAGGTTTAAAGAAATACTGGAAAAATTTTGCATTAATTTTTTTCACTTTGTGCCTTTGCCACTATGTGCCTTTGTGCCTACCTGAGTATTAACCCATTGAACTTCATCGCTTAAGCTTCTTTACAACATACCTGACCAGCTCTGACATATAAGCCGCTCCCACCCTTAATACCTCTTCATCAAAATCAAAAGTCGGACTGTGGGATAATGTCACTTCATGGCCCTCTTTTGCTGCGCCGAACCTGACAAAACATCC
>CAXMSH010000342.1:0-705 GCA_964195875.1 Thermodesulfovibrionia bacterium | reverse complement strand
TCCTTTCTAGGGAGCAACGATCGGCTTTCGAGTCGATTTTGCAACCGGTCAAGGACGATCCCGACCGCGTGACGCTTGCGTCGCGTGGGTCAGAGTTACTTGAATCCCGGGTTCTCCCGGTAACTCGTTCAATCGGGAAACTGTTCGATCGTTTTCTCTAACCATCGCCGCGCGTTATTCAGTTTTTGGAGACCGGAGTGCGGTCGTGGAGAATATCAGGCTCAGGGCCTGTAGCTCAGTTGGTTAGAGCGTCCGCCTGATAAGCGGGAGGTCGATGGTTCAAATCCATCCAGGCCCACCACGCTCTGAACGATTGAGTGGGGCTGTAGCTCAGCTGGGAGAGCGCGGGCTTTGCAAGCCTGAGGTCGTCGGTTCGATCCCGATCAGCTCCACCAAGGTTTTTCGCGCGGCGATGCCGCTGCTACAGATTGTTTCACCACTCCTCGAGAGTGGCCGGCCCTAAACAGGCCGGAGTCGGATTTTATCCGGCGGTCTTTGACAACCGAATATCTTTCTTGAGATCCAACGCGTAATAGAGACGCGTCTTGTGCATGCTGTGGTGCATTCGGGTGACCGAGTGTGCCGCTAGTTAGCGAGATTTATGGTCAAGCTAATAAGAGCAAACGGTGAATGCCTTGGCGCCAGGAGGCGATGAAGGACGTGGGTAGCTGCGAAATGCTTCGGGGAGTCGTTAACCAGACTTTG
>CAXMSH010000341.1:284-713 GCA_964195875.1 Thermodesulfovibrionia bacterium | reverse complement strand
CCACCTCCAGGTCGGGGCGAATATGTAGGAGTTGAGCTTTACGGCGCAAGGCGCTGGTGCCGATTCGGGCACCCTGAGGGAGATCTCTCCAGGTTTTCACGCCGGGGCGCAGAATGACGATGTCGCGACAGTCTTCACGCTCGGTGATGCAGCGCAGGGCCAGGCCTTCGGGGAATATAGTCGGCACGTCTTTCATTGAATGCACAGCGATGTCGATCTCACCACGTAGCATGGCTTCTTCAATCTCCTTGACGAAGAGGCCTTTGCCGCCGACCATTGCCAGGGGCACATCGAGGATCTTGTCGCCCTGGGTTTTGATCTTGGTCAGGGTGACTTCCATCTCGGGGTAACGTTTTTCCAGTTCGGATTTAACCCACTCTGCTTGCCAGAGTGCCAGGGCGCTGGCGCGAGTACCGATGCGCATTTGCT
>CAXMSH010000341.1:0-274 GCA_964195875.1 Thermodesulfovibrionia bacterium | reverse complement strand
CAGGGGTTTGATTTCTTGATCATCATCTGCTGGTGCGGGGAGATCGAAGAGAGTGCGCACGGCGTCGACATAGTCTTCGCCACTCGTATCATTCTGCGAATCCTTCAGGACTGCTGTCGGTTTGTGCAGGATCTTGTTGATAATTGCCCCGGCCATAGCTTCTATACTCTTGCGCTGCTTGCCTGTGAGGTCTTTGAGATTGCCCAAAGTTTTTTCCAACTCCTGTTGGCGAATCTCTTCAAACTTGCGACGCAGGGCAATGACCGTTGGTTTG
>CAXMSH010000340.1:0-733 GCA_964195875.1 Thermodesulfovibrionia bacterium | reverse complement strand
TTAATTCAATTGCAGAGAAGGCGGGACTGAGCAAGGCCGATGCAGAGAAGGCACTCAAGGCATTTACGGATGCTGTTACTGATGCTCTGAAGGCAGGCGAGAAGGTCTCTTTGGTTGGTTTTGGTACTTTCAGCGTGGGCGACCGTGCTGCACGTCGGGGGCAGCATCCTCAGACTGGCGCCAAGATCAATATCCCCGCTGCTAAGGTTCCTAAGTTCAAAGCTGGCAAGGCTTTGAAAGACGCTATCAACCCTTAAAGTTTAAGGTGCAGTGACATCATGCCTAGCCGTGGTGATACTGTAGAAAAAATTGAAAACAGGAAACGTTAAAGAGGATTTCCCCTTACGTCACGTTTCCTGTTTTCTGTCAGTTGCGGGGCTGTAGTAGAGTCGGTTACAACATCGGCCTGTCACGCCGGAGGTCGCGGGTTCGAGTCCCGTCAGCCCCGCCATTTTCAATCGAGGCGATTCCTGTTGTGGGGGTCGCCTCTTTCTTTAGCTGTTATTGACTTTGATCGAAATTTTTTATAAGTTTGCAGATGTTCTTTTCTTCGATTAATAATTATCCCTTTTGACGCTGTTAAAGATTATGACTAAGGAGAAGTTTGTATGCGCTTGTTAAATAGGGTTGTTGGTGTCACCTTTGGTCTGCTGTGCGGTTTATCTCTTTCTGTCGCTTTTGCAGAGCAAAAAATGGAAGGGGATAAAGATATTCTGAAGGTCGGAAGTATTGT
>CAXMSH010000339.1:0-740 GCA_964195875.1 Thermodesulfovibrionia bacterium | reverse complement strand
ACCCCCTTTAAATAACCCATGTTTTTGTAGCGCCTCTTTACTGTAATGCGAACACGTTGGATTGTATCGGCAAGTTGCAGGCATTAATGGCGATATTAGTGTTTGATACACTTTAATCAAAAACAGAAAAGGTGCTATGAGTATTTTTTTTAGCATTTATTTGTCATTCCCTCGAAGGAGGGAATCTTATTAATTTATATTCTGCTTTATAATGGATTCCGCATCAAGTGCGGAATGACAAAATTGACCTAAAAAAGTTTTGGCAACTAAAGTAGTTGCAATGAAATTGCATGGTTTAAAACTTTAACCAGATAATAAAATTATTTTATATTTAGATCACTATGCAGTTTATTAAAACCGTACTCTTGCTTGCATTGGTAAACTTTGCTTTATTCGTTCAAGGACAGCATTCAAAATCTTATTGGCAACAACATGTCGACTATTCCATTGAGGTGGATATGAATGTCGAGAATTATCAATATCAGGGAACACAAAAACTGGTTTACACCAATAATTCACCTGATGAATTGACTCGAGTGTATTATCATTTGTATTTCAATGCCTTTCAACCCGGTAGTGAAATGGATATTCACCTTCAGAATACCAAGGATCCTGATGGTAGAATGTATGTTGAAGGCAAAAGTAGAATAGCAGCATTATCCCCTAGCGAAATAGGATACTTGCGCCCAACTTCTTTGACACAAGATGGTGAAAAAGTAATGTTCAATGAAGAAGGGACT
>CAXMSH010000338.1:0-754 GCA_964195875.1 Thermodesulfovibrionia bacterium | reverse complement strand
GAAGGCCGCGACGTATTGATGTTCATCGATAACATCTACCGCTACACACTGGCAGGAACGGAAGTATCAGCGCTGCTTGGCCGCATGCCATCAGCGGTTGGCTACCAGCCGACACTGGCGGAGGAAATGGGCGTACTTCAGGAGCGCATCGCTTCGACGAAGACTGGTTCCATCACCTCGTTCCAGGCGGTCTACGTGCCAGCGGACGATCTTACCGATCCGTCACCAGCAACGACCTTTGCTCACCTTGACGCAACACTCGTACTGTCGCGGCAAATCGCCGAGCTGGGTATCTACCCTGCTGTTGACCCGCTTGATTCCACCAGTCGTATCCTCGACCCGAACG
Organism: Thermodesulfovibrionia bacterium; assembly: GCA_964195875.1. GTDB lineage: Bacteria > Nitrospirota > Thermodesulfovibrionia > UBA6902 > UBA6902 > CAXMSH01. The sequence continues at coordinate 408 of CAXMSH010000338.1, read as the reverse complement.
TTATTGGTCAGGAACACTACGATTGTGCCCGTGGCGTGCAGGCAGTACTGCAGCGTTACAAGGAATTGCAGGACATTATCGCGATTCTTGGCATGGATGAGCTATCCGAAGACGACAAACAGTCTGTAACTCGCGCACGAAAAATTCAGCGATTCCTCTCCCAGCCGTTCTTCGTGGCAGAAACCTTCACCGGTTCGCCTGGTAAGTACGTGCAACTGGCGGAAACTATTCGCGGCTTTAACGGCATTGTTGCCGGCGACTATGATCATATGCCGGAGCAGGCGTTTTACATGGTTGGCTCTATCGACGAAGCCGTCGAGAAAGCAAAGTCAATGAATTAGTCATTTCCAATTAAATAGTAGTTTCAAAAGTATAGGCGCGATGCAGTAGGGAACCAGGTAGAAGAAA
>CAXMSH010000337.1:0-786 GCA_964195875.1 Thermodesulfovibrionia bacterium | reverse complement strand
GTAGCCAAAGCCTCGCACAGTCTGGATTAAGCGTGGCTTTGTAGGGACTGCTTCTATCTTTTGCCTCAGCTTGCCCACATGAACATCAATGACGCGGTCGATTACCGTTTCCCCGTGTTCATAAAAGCGATCCAACAGCGCTTCTCGTGAAAATACGCGGCCAGGTGAAGACATAAGAGTGTGGAGAAGTTTGTACTCTAAGGTTGTCAGACTGACTACATTCCCTTTCAGGGTCACTTTGTACTTGACCGGATCAAGGGAAAGTTCACCATGGGAAAGTATCCGGTTGTCGCTGGCAGGCCTCGGCTGTGTCCGACGGAGGATAGCTTTTACCCTCTCCACAAGTTCCCGCGGGCTGAAAGGTTTGACAACATAATCATCGGCACCAAGAGAGAGCCCCATTATTCGGTCTATTTCCTCTTCACGAGCAGTTAACATGAGGATAGGCACATCAGATACCTTCCTCAGTTGGCGGCAGATCTCCCATCCATCCATCTTTGGCAACATTATATCCAGAATTACAAAGCCGGGTTTATGTTTACGGGCGAGTGCCAGGGCTTGCTGTCCATCAAAGGCTGGAAGAGTTGTAAAGCCTTCCCTTTGTAAATAGGTCTCTACGAGTGCGGACGTGTTCGGATCATCTTCGACTATGAGCACAGGACCAATGGAACCTGGCGCTGTACTCCCGTCTTCATTGCTGTCCCATTCGGTCATCTCAGCTCCACTGGCAGGGGGGGATGTTCCCGTGTAAAAAGATTCCCGACATCAAACCGACGATTAATGTCA
>CAXMSH010000336.1:0-902 GCA_964195875.1 Thermodesulfovibrionia bacterium | reverse complement strand
GACTATGAAGATGTTGAGGTCCCTGCCGGTAAGTTTGAAAAATGCATACATATTAAAGGGGCAGGTACATCTGCGTTGCCTGATGGAAACATATTCACTCTTGAATTGCATGACTGGTTATGTCCCGATGTTGGAAATGTGAAGGAAATTCTTGAAGAAAGCTGCACTGTTAAAATCGATGGTTACCCTGATGGAGGTAGACAGTTAACGACCCTTAAGTTAATACATTAAACCTACAGCCGGACTGTCTGGAAACATTACACAACCTTTCCACTGTAAATAGACATTTAACCTGTTGTAATGAAATGATTTCCATCCTTCTCTGTTCCGACGTGTCGGCATGAGGGTTTCAACCAATAATCATCAGTTTCCATAGACCTCAAAATTATTGACTTGTAGGTGTACTCATCAAAAAGGAAAACCGCTTCTTTTGATTGACTTCTTCCTGTAATCTTGTTTTTGAATCTTCTTCCTTTTCGCAATGTTTCAACTGATAATCGTTAATGCTATTTGCCATCCATCATATAATAAATTCTTATAGCAACTATAAATGTAATTGAGTTGACATTGCTTCCCGAGAAAAGTTTAAATCAAATATCCCTACCTTGTACGTGGGAGATAGAATACTTAATCCATCCAAACAAATCTGGGAGCCGGCATGAGGTGAGTGTGAGCACCCTTAAAGGGAAGCCTAATCTTACCTATAAGACACCCTCTTAAATCAAGGGATTTAAGAAACTATCTACACGGCAAAGTGGGGTTTTTATATTGTTTATTCCTTCCTGTACTCTTGTTTTTGAATCCTGCCTCAAAATGCAATATTTCAAATGTTAATCAATGAGATAATTCCTTTTTTTTCTAATCTGCTGATTGATGAGTATTATAAGATTATCTTATAATAC
>CAXMSH010000335.1:0-917 GCA_964195875.1 Thermodesulfovibrionia bacterium | reverse complement strand
TATCCACCTGTCCGCCAAGGGCGATGACGGCCACGGCTTCTTCGGTCGAAGGGTCGATGACTTCGCAGTCGGTTCCCTGGATCGGGTCCACCCAAGTGCCGTTAATGTAGAACTGGCGTTTTTCGAGCATCAGACACCTCCTTGGAATTCAGCAAACGGTGTCACTGGCGCGCCCGAGTCGCAAGAGATCGGGCGAATAATTTGATCAAATTTATCAGAATCAATCGGGATCGCGCGGTGCAAATACAAAAGGCCGCCAAAAGGCGACCCTTTTTAACCGACGTTAATGTGGCTTCAGCCCTGGCGTGCCTTAAAACGGCGCTGTGTCTTGTTGATGACATAGACGCGGCCCTTACGGCGCACGACGCGGCAGTCGCGGTGCCGGTTCTTCAGCGAGCGAAGCGAGTTGCGAACCTTCATTGGTCCTTCTCCTCATGTCGCGGCGCCATTTTCGCGCCTAATTTCCTATGCCCCTGGCCTCCCAGAAGCGGTTCAGATGGTGGGCGATACTGGTTTCGAACCAGTGACCCCTTCGATGTCACCGAAGTGCTCTACCGCTGAGCTAATCGCCCTTACCGGCCGTCGCCGACCATAACAAACAACAAGACGCGGAAAGTATCCCGCGCCGGTCGGGGGTTCTATAATCGCATGCATTACCCACTTCAAGGGCTTTTGGCAGGGCGTGGAATCATCCTATACTGGCAATCCAAGGCAGGAGATGCGCGTTGAATGCATACCAACTGACCATGCCCGATGTCCGGACCACAGGCGTCGTTTTTGCTTCACCGCATTCGGGTCGGGAGTATCCGTGGAACTTTGCGCGGCGGTCTGTGCTGGACGAACGGACATTACGATCTTCCGAAGATGCCTTTGTTGACCGGCTTTTCGAAGGTGCCCCATTGCATGGCGCACCGCTT
>CAXMSH010000334.1:0-971 GCA_964195875.1 Thermodesulfovibrionia bacterium | reverse complement strand
GACGATGGTCGGTGGATCAAAATCGCCGGAATTTGCCATGCTCGATGATGATACGCTCGTCAGCACGGTATTTGATGAACTTAAACCATTAATGTCCCTTAAGGGAGAACCTGATTTGATCAGGATATACAGGTGGGAGAAGGCTATCCCCCAGTATCTTCTGGGGCATGGTGAAAGATTAAGAAGACTGGATGAGAGGCTTAATTCATTCCCCGGTCTCTATCTTGCCGGAAACGCGTTACGCGGGGTCGGAATGAACGACTGTATAGAGAACGGGTATAAAGTTGCCGACAGGATTATGAATGATATTAAAAATTGAATTAAACAGTAATATAGATAATTACTCTCTTTCGTGTTGTATTTGATAATTTAAAAATAAGTATAAAATTCGCAATCAATGTCAAACGTTAATTAATAAGGGGTCAAGTGAAATGAATATAGTGCTACATAATCGTAGAAAACAAACACTCGAACCCTCGAATCCTGGAATTCCATTTCAATATTTTCACTAATGAAATGGAATTTATTATAAATATGAAAGAGACAGAACACATTTATGACCGCATAAGACAGAAGCATGACAGCTACGAGAAGTACAGATTTAGCTGGAAAGAATATTTTGCCCTTGCTACATTCTTTGATCTGGCGCAGGAGTTTGACAATATCAGGGATTTATATACGCTCTGTGTTGCAGTGCCGAAGTTCTTTTTTGAAAAGGACGCCAGACTGTACCTGATAGAGCCGAAACACGAGGCCATTGTGCTTGTCTCTAGTACAGAGGGGTCAGGAGAGGGACTTTATAGCCCGCCCCCTGATGATATTATTCCTCACAATGGCCCCTACTACACAGAAAGAAACTCGATAGTGCTCACAATCCGCGGAAATAAAATGCTGATGGACCAGCTCCCGTTAAAGCTGAAGGATGATGTCATCGGTTTCCTGGAGGTCTATCCTGTTAATGAACTCGGAGA
>CAXMSH010000333.1:0-985 GCA_964195875.1 Thermodesulfovibrionia bacterium | reverse complement strand
TGAAAACCGGAATTTGAAGTATCAGAATGGTTAAAATTCAATTTCATATATGATATCTACGCCTTGATGCTTCCGGACAGCGCATCCTTAAATATTGAATTCGAAGCACGATTTGCACAGAATTCACCGCACATACTGCAAACATCTGACTCAGTCGGAGGCACCTCTGAACGCCAGTTTCTGACCCTTTCAGGGTTCAGGGACAGCTCAATCTGGCCGTTCCAGTCCAGCGCCTTTCTCCTCCTCGCCATTTCATTGTCGAGCTCCATGGCCCCTTTTACCCCCTTTGCAATATCAGCTGCGTGAGCCGCGATCCTTGCCGCGATAACACCTTCCTTCACATCCTCTATATTAGGGAGCCTGATATGCTCAGAAGGGGTAACATAACAGATAAAGTCGGCACCTGCAGCGCCCCCGACCGCAGCCCCTATCGCGGCCGCTATGTGGTCATAACCCATGGCTATGTCCGTGACAAGAGGGCCGAGCACATAAAACGGCGCGCCCTTGCAGATCTCCTTCTGCATCTTCATATTAAGTTCAACCTGATTAAGAGGGACATGGCCGGGACCTTCAATAATTACCTGCACCCCTTCCTTGACAGCCCTGTCCCTGAGTTCTCCAAGCCTCATAAGCTCATCTATCTGAGTCCTGTCCGTTGCGTCTGCCAGGCACCCAGGGCGGGCGCCGTCACCAAGGCTCAGTGTCAGGTCATACCTCTTTGAAATCTCAATTAGCCTGTCGTAATGCTCGTAAAGCGGGTTCTCCCTGTCATTATATATCATCCATTCAACAAGGAACGCACCGCCCCGGCTGACGATATCCAGTATCCTGCCGTCTTCCCTGAGAGTATCTATCGTCCTTCTCGTAAGGCCGCTGTGAACAGTGATAAAATCAACGCCCTCTTCTGCCTGGCCTTCGATAACATCAAAGAGGTCATCAACGGACATCCTTGAGATAGAGCCTTTCCCCCCGGCAGCCTTAGCCA
>CAXMSH010000332.1:0-1030 GCA_964195875.1 Thermodesulfovibrionia bacterium | reverse complement strand
TCTTTATATTCACAGGCAGACCTGTATTACCTGCGGCTATAAGCAGATCAGTCTGCCTGCATAAAAAAGCAGGAATCTGTAAAATATCGAGCACATCAGCCGCGGCTTTAACCTCATCAGAGGTATGAACATCGGACAGGACGGGCAGTCCCGTGCTCTTTTTAACGCTATCCAGCACCCTCAATCCCTCATCTATCCCGAGACCTCTGAATGAGTTAATGGAAGTCCTGTTGGCCTTATCATAGGAACTTTTAAAGATTACAGGGATTCCAAGATCTTTAGAATATTTCTTCAGCCTCTCAGCTGTCCTTAAGGTAGAATCCCTGTCTTCAATAACACACGGGCCCGCAATAAAGACAAGGGGATTATTATCCCCTCCGATTTTTACTTTGCCTGCTTTTACTTCTCTGATATTCATAATATATTCAGGGTCTTCGCGTAATCGAGCGGGGCAATTTTCAAATCCCCACATCCCCCCTTTTCTGAAGGGGGGATTATTAAGGGAAATAATTATTAATCAGAATGATTATATATTTTACTCATTACCGGTTACGAATTACAGTTATTGGCCGGGACAACTCAACTCCTGGGTGAATGAATTGCTGAACCATGAACATCTTCAGCAGCCTCCATAATACCCTCAGAAAGTGTCGGATGAGCATGGATTGTGTTAGCAATATCTTTTGCGGTAAGCCCTTTTTCCATGGCAAGGGCAACTTCATGTATCAGATCAGAGGCATGAGGTCCTATAATATGTGCACCGAGTATCATGCCAAGCGACCTAACCTGAAATCTGCCGATCTTAATCTTTAAACCTTTTTCAACGGCCTGTTTTTCTCTCAAACCTACTGATCCAATCTCAGGGCTGGTAAAAATAGCCGCTGGTATAACATTGTAATTAATCTCAGTCTCTCTTCCCATAGCGCTCTCTGCCGCAACAGTTCCCTCTTTTGATGCAAGGTGGGCAAGCATAATCCCGCCGGTAACATCGCCAATAGCATAGATGCCATCGATATTTGTCTGCATCCTG
>CAXMSH010000331.1:0-1035 GCA_964195875.1 Thermodesulfovibrionia bacterium | reverse complement strand
GGGTTTTGATGGCGCCTCCTGCGCCGTGCTGAACGCACTTGGCAAACAGTCGCCTGATATTGCTCAGGGTGTCGACCGTGCTTCCGAGGAAGAACAAGGCGCGGGTGACCAGGGCCTGATGTTCGGTTATGCCTGCAATGAGACTCCGGAGTTAATGCCCATGCCCATCATGCTCGCTCATAAACTCGCGATGAAGCTGACAGAAGTCAGAAAGAATGATATTCTCGACTATTTGAGGCCCGATGGCAAGACTCAGGTTACGATAGAGTATAAAGACGGTGTTCCCCACAGGATCGATACAATTGTTGTCTCTTCACAGCACAGCCCAGATATAACATTAAAAGAGATGAGAGAGGACATTATAGAAAAGGTTATTAAACCCGTAGTTCCCAAGAAACTGCTTGACGAAGAACACATCAAATATCATATTAACCCTACCGGACGGTTTGTTGTCGGAGGGCCTATGGGTGATACAGGGTTGACCGGCAGAAAGATCATTGTTGATAGCTATGGAGGGGTCGGAAGTCACGGCGGCGGCTGTTTTTCCGGAAAAGATCCTTCAAAGGTTGACCGTTCAGCCTCATATATGGCCAGGTATGTTGCAAAGAATATCGTTGCTGCCGGACTGGCTAAGAAGGTTGAACTGCAGGTCGCGTATGCGATAGGCGTCCCTGAACCCGTTTCAGTTCTCATCGATACATTTGGTTCGGGCAAGATTCCTGATAAAGAGATAGAGGCTCTCGTGAGCAAGAATTTCGACCTTTCCCCTAAGGGTATTGTCAAGAAACTCAATCTGAAGAGGCCTATATACAAGAAGACCGCTGCTTACGGTCATTTCGGCAGGAATGAACCGGGATTTACATGGGAAAAGACTGATATGGCCGATATACTGAAGAAGGCTGTTAAAAAGTAATTAAGAAGGATTACATGATGTCCCCTGATGAAGATTCGGAATATACTGAATCTTCATCATTTTTTAGGCTCTTGCAAAAGTCTCTAAAAAATCACTTTTGCCGTCATGCCCGCGTAGGCGGG
>CAXMSH010000330.1:0-1064 GCA_964195875.1 Thermodesulfovibrionia bacterium | reverse complement strand
GGATATCATCAGGATCGAGCATATGGCGAAGATGAAAGATCAGGCGATCGTCTGTAATATAGGCCACTTTGATAATGAGATTCAGGTTGATAAACTTAATACCTATCCGGGCGTCAAAAAGGTAAACATCAAACCTCAGGTTGACAAATATGTTTTTCCTGAAGGCCATTCAATATTCCTGCTCGCAGAAGGAAGGCTTGTAAATCTCGGCTGTGCCACAGGACACCCTTCTTTTGTCATGTCCAACAGTTTTACTAACCAGGCGCTGGCGCAGATCGATCTCTGGAATAACAGGGAAGTTTATGAAAAGAAAGTATACAGACTTTCGAAGCAGCTGGATGAAGAGGTCGCAAGACTTCATCTGGACAAGATAGGGGTCAGACTGACAAAGCTTACACAGGAGCAGGCTGACTATATCGGAGTTCCTGTTGAGGGTCCTTATAAGCCGGAACATTACAGGTATTAAGTGAAAAACAAAGATTAAACCCAAATTGGGCGATTCTTACTGCTCTTTCCTTATATTCTGTCATTCCCGCTTGTCGGGAATCTTTCTTAAAACAGGGGAACGATTCCGAACAAGTCGGAATGACAGACTTTATTTTCATCCAATGAGTGATCTTTTTTTGGTTTTTACTTGAAGCGTGAAACCCTTATTCCCAATAAATTCCAGATCAACTAATTTCCCCAAGAACCTCTAAAGTCTTCTTGGTCACCACCTTATCCCAAAGGATCGTAAAATGATTTGCCTTAAGGTTGTAATGGTCCGAAGCCCATGGCAGGGCTGAACTTTTTGCGGTCACCATAATGTCGCCTTTGCCGGGCGTTATCTCATCCGGGACCGCGGTCGCCGGTATGAACTTCAGAAGTGAATCAGGGATTGTCAGCAGTTTTTTCGGGCCATTTCCCGTATCACCCTTCTCCCATTTGTATATAGTAATCAGTTCAGTTTTATAACCTCCGAATGACAGATAATTGATATCTTTTGAGGGAGAATCACGGAGCTTCCTGAAAAACTCAGAACCGGGCATAAGCTCCTTAAGCACATTGCCTTCAAGCAGATCGCT
>CAXMSH010000329.1:0-1229 GCA_964195875.1 Thermodesulfovibrionia bacterium | reverse complement strand
AACTGTCGGCCTGCGCGGCAGCATGCCCGACCGGCGCCCGTACGTTCGGGGATATATCAGACCCTCAGGACTTTGTATTTAAGATGATACACCAGATCAATAAGCCGGTATGGGTGTTAATTGAAGTAGCAGGATCGAAACCGAATGTCTTCTATATGAAGGCATAAATAAATTCCATAGAATTGTTAAAGTGAGGTGGTAGAATGAAAAAAGAGATGATTTTTCTGTTCGTTATTATTTTTTTTGTCGCGATAATGACTAACCCCGTGAAGCTTGCAGCATCAGATGAGGAACATGGAGGAGATATAATTTATTCAATTCCTTTAAAGGCTGTCCTCTTCAGTCACAAAGTACATGTGGAAGATCTTGAAATGGACTGTGACACGTGCCATGATGATATCTTTGAAATGGAGTCATTGGCCGTTCAGCAGAATAATGATTTTACAATGGAGTCGCTTTATGAAGGCAAGTACTGCGGTGCATGTCATGACGGTTCAACGGCATTTGCCTCAAACAGCCAGTGCGCCCGCTGTCACATAGGGGTTAAAGGGTATAACCGTTTACAGGGGAAAGAGACAGGCGAAGGCGGGCATTAAGGCAGGGAACAAGAATAATGAGCAGAAGGTCTTCCCGTTGAGGCGGTAAATATAAGAGACAGAAGGACCTGAGGTGGTTTGACTTATAGTATGTACTAATATATTTTTATAGAATGAAGAACAAGATAGTAATAATATCTGTATTTATTTTCCTTGTTTCTCTACTTATAACGGTGAATGTCTTCTTTCAGGAAAGCCTTCGCAGTGAGTTAGCGGTACAGTATAACCATCAACAGCTGCTTATTGCCAGGACCGTTGCCGATTCAATTCATAACGCGATAGATCACCTGGAAGATGAGGTTATCTCCCTTGCGCGGCTGTTGGCGGTAAGGGGAATCCAGGAACGTGAAGGTTTGGGTGACTTTGTCATCTCTGCCTTTGAAGAGGCGGAGATGAATATGGATATAACACTTGCTGTGCTTGATAAAAACGGGGAGCAGGTTTTTTCTTTACCGAAGGACAATTCGCTGTCAAAGGATGATATGGAGCTGTTCGAAAAGAGCAGAGATCTGGAGAGCGGTAAGATATACTTCACTGAAAGGTTGAAGAAAGATAAAACTTTAAATATGACAACACCGATCAGAAAGGGGGAGGAAATGTTAGGAGCTCTTCTCCTGAGCATTTCGGTTGAAG
>CAXMSH010000328.1:0-1233 GCA_964195875.1 Thermodesulfovibrionia bacterium | reverse complement strand
ACATTCCAGATTCATATTAATTCATAAACTAATCTATATCCGGAGGATACCTTTATGTCCGAACTTTCACTGGAGAAGCTTAACCATACAGCATCAGAAAGAATAAGACCCTTTCTGCAGGAGATACTGGGCAAATTCACTGCGAAAATACACTCTATACAAATTACCGGTACAGCAATTACTGATGATTATGACCTTAAAATGTCTGACGTTAACTCGATCTTTGTGCTTAAGGAGATGGACCTGAAGTTCCTTGAATTTTTAGCCCCTATGGGCAAAAAATACGGAAAACATAAAGTTGCCGCGCCCCTGATCATGACCCCGGACTATATCAGTTCATCCCTAGACGTATTCCCTGTTGAGTTCATGAACTTCAAACTGATACACGAAACTGTTTTCGGGGATGACATCCTAAATGAAATTGAAATAAATATGACCGACCTGAGGCATCAATGCGAAAGAGAGTTGAAAATAAAGTTGATATGGCTGCGTCAGGGTTATATCTCATCCGCCGGTAACAGGAAAATTCTTACAGAGGGATTTGTGAACTCGATCAGCGGATATATCCCGCTCTTCCGGGGGATAATCCAGCTTCTCGGGAAAGAACCTCCGGTTAAACAGGGGGATGTGATATCAGCTCTCTCTGAGGCGACTGGTTTGGATATCGGAGCATTCGCGCGCGTGCTGAAGGAAAAACATCAAAAGGGCAGACTCTCTATCGAAGAGCTCAACACTATATTTGAAGATTACTATACCGCCACTGAGAAACTTGGAAGGATCGTAGATGAAATCAAAGTTTAGCGCCATCTATTTAATTATTCACCTTCTGATCCTCGTCCCCTCCACGATATATTCTATATCTGTTCCCGATAGGCCCTCTGCCTATGTGATAGACCTCGCAGGTGTCATCAACGACAATGTCGAGGCTACCCTCAACGGATATCTCAGGGAGCTTGAAGAAAAGACTACATCACAGATGGTTGTCCTTAGCATTGACAGCCTTGAGGGTGAATCGATTGAAGACCTCTCAATCAGTATAGCCCATGATAAATGGCGGCTCGGTCAGAAGGGAAAGGATAACGGGGTTCTCCTGCTTGTCGCAATTCAGGAGAGAAAGTACAGGATCGAGGTCGGTTACGGTCTTGAGGGTGTGCTACCTGACAGCCTTGCCGGATCTATCGGCCGGCAATACATGGTTCCCTACTTCAAAAAAGGAGATTACTCAACAGGCAT
>CAXMSH010000327.1:0-1269 GCA_964195875.1 Thermodesulfovibrionia bacterium | reverse complement strand
CCAATCTCAAAGGTGATATTCTTTATGTAAATGAGGCGCTCGCAAGTATCTTCGGATGTGAATCGACAGAAGAAATGATGTCAGTTCCTGTTACGTCATATTATACAAACAAAGATGCAAGGGAATTATTGGTTGAGACTCTTAAAAAAAGAGGTAAGGTCAGAAATTTTGAGATAGAAATATTAACAAAGACAGGTGAAAACAGGACCATAATTCTGAGTGCACTTCTTGAAAATAATGACATAACTGGAATGATAATGGATGTCACAAGACGAAAAAAAGTGGAAAAAGAACTTTATGAAAAAATTAAAAAGCTTGAACGGATGTGTGATATGAATATTAATAGAGAGATAAAAATGCAGGAGTTAATAAAAGAAATAGAGAAGCTGAAGTCTAAGTAACTTTCACTTTCTATCGTCATCAACTTTTTCTTAGGCTCATATTATTGATTTGTAGGTGAAAGCAACAAAAAGGGAAATTAGTTATTCTTTTCAATGAGTACCTCTGCAATAAATACAGGGGTCCATATGATTTATTTTACCTCTAACTCTCAAAAACGAACCAGGCAATTTTATTCGTGATTTAAATCACATATTGTCCATAACTAAAGTGTTATTTTATATTAAATAAAATGAGTTTATAATAGGTCATCATGTAACTGTTATAGGAGGAACGGCTGGTTCAAGCGAAAAAGGTGAGTTACTCTCAAAAACAACGATTTAAAAGATATAATGTTAATTTGGTGTCGATAGTTTCATCAGATGCTATAAATTATACAGGCTTTATAAAGAATGCTTCAGAAGAGGGTTTAGCTTATGAAACATACTCTTTCGCTTCCACGAAGAAAAAAATTGATCTTATGCTGAAAATGCCCTCAGGTGAAACACTAAACTTGAATTGCGAGATAAAATGGTCGTCTTTATTAGATTCACCCTGGCCTTTACCTCTGAATTACTCAACATTCAATATGGGTATGAAGATTATAGATCCACCTTTAAAATACATGGAATATGTGAAAAAGCTTCAACAAATTCAATGATAATATTTCCAGGTGAAAAATAATTGGCATAGCTAATCCAGGTATTTTTTGTTTATTTCAATCAGTAATACTCGTTTTTTACTCCCTTAAAATAGAAGAGTTGTACTCATCAAAAAGGGGGTTCGCACTGCCTGCCTCACACTTTCTTCCAGAAAGCATCAATACCTAAAACCTGCTATAATGTGAAGGTTACAAACGGCAATATGTAATATTGTGAAACGATTTCTCTT
>CAXMSH010000326.1:0-1278 GCA_964195875.1 Thermodesulfovibrionia bacterium | reverse complement strand
TCAAAACTCTGATCCCTGTTATCTCCCCTCATAAAAAATTTATTCCGGGGGACTATAACAGGCCCGAAGTTGTCCCGAGGGGTCAGTCCCTGCTCAATAACCCCGGGGTCCCTGTATATTGTATAGGGTTCATCAAGAAGTATATCATTGACGTATACCTTTTTACCCTTTACCTCGACCTTGTCTCCTCCAACGCCTATAACTCTTTTGATAAAATCCCTGCAGTCATCCTTGAATATATATGAGGGGTTCCCTGTATTAAAGACATTTTCCATCCTGTTTAGTATATTTTTTGATGTACTGCTGCACTCTTCTTTTTTCCTGTTTTCCGGAAATGAAAAGACTACTATATCTCCCCTTTTGGGCTGTCTGAAGATCAGATAACGTTCGTCGGAAAAAGGGGCTGTCAGGCCGTACATAAACTTGTTTGCGAGCAGATGGTCCCCCACTAACAGGGTGGGTATCATGGAGCCCGAGGGTATCTTGAATGCCTGTACAACATAGCCCCTGATTACCATGGCCAGAATAATGGCGATTAAAAAGGCCTCAATGTATTCTCTGAACCTTGATTTACTTGTTTTTTTGACTGCCAATCTGTTTCTCCATTTCCGTTTCTTTAGCCACTGACTTTCACTGACTAAAAAGCTCTATTACTAAAAAATTGAAGTTGTAACACACTTTATAATCTTTATTTGTTCTATTATAGAGCAATAAGTCTTTATTTATATAAGTCTGTGTGAGTCAGTGGCAAAAATTAAGTGGAACTATTTTAACTTAAGTACTGAAAGAAAAGCCTCCTGAGGTATTTCAACCTTACCGACCAGTTTCATTCTGCGCTTGCCCTCTTTCTGTTTTTCAAGGAGTTTTCTCTTTCTGGTTATGTCACCGCCATAACACTTTGCCGTCACATTCTTCATAAGAGCCTTTATGGTCTCCCTTGCTACTATCTTACTCCCGACAGCCGCCTGGATTACGACTTCAAAGTTCTGCCTTGGAATCACCTTGCGCAGTTTTTCCGCAATCTGCCGGCCCAAATGAAAGGCGCTGTCAGTGTGAACTATGATTGATAATGCGTCAACAGGCTCTCCGTTTAAGAGGAGATCAAGTTTCTTGAGTTTTGATTCCCTGTATCCGATGAATTCATAGTCCATGGACGCGTAGCCGCTTGAAGAAGATTTAAGCTTATCATAAAAATCCCATAAAATCTCATTAAGAGGCAGCTCGTAAGTGACCTTAATTCTGTCTTTTCCAATATAGTCAAAGGCGGTCTGAACGCCC
>CAXMSH010000325.1:0-1284 GCA_964195875.1 Thermodesulfovibrionia bacterium | reverse complement strand
CCTTTTTGAAAGGAATAACATCGATTCCCTAAGGGCCGAACTGGATTCTCTCAGAAATATTGAATATATAAAAGATGTCTATCTCGCTTATTACAGTCTTGAGAAAAACAGGTCAGTTTAGTAACCTGAGATAATTGCCAAATTTTTTTCAACAGCCAATACCTTACAACTTGTTATTTAATTATGGTTCATTCATAAAAAACACTCATACCGATGCGTCGGCACAAAAGAGCATGAAAATATGTAGCGATACCTTTAATCTGTCATTCCCGAAGTTTTTTATCGGGAATCCAGTGGTCTTTCAAATCACTGCTTCTGGATACCCGTTCCCTGCTTACTACCTGCTGGGACAAGCTTCACCAACAGTAGGTGCCTTAAGCACGGGAATGACAGAAAACTGCTTTCCAGAATTTTTTCAAGTTTGTCAATTATTAACAAAAAATGGGGGAAAGTACGCAAGAACTGTCCATTATGTCTTTATATCACTCTCTGTGGAACTTGTTCTGGGCATATGAAACACCATTTGAGAGGATGGCTGCGATCGCGTCGACAGACTTTTCAACCGCCTCTTCAACAACAGGCCGCTGCTGCCTGTTGAAAGGTTTGAGAACATATCTTTCAGCTGACATTCTGGCGGAACGGCCGATGCCTATCTTTAATCGCAGGAAATCTTTTGAATTTAGACATTCAATTATGGACTGAATACCTCTATGCCCGCCTGACGAGCCTTTCTTTTTTATTCTTATGATACCTGTCTCCAGGTCAAGATCATCATGAACTATAATCAGTTCTTCAATATCATCGAATTTAAACAGAATATCCCTTACAGCAACGCCGCTTTTATTCATAAAGGTAAGAGGCTTTACAAGGACCGCCTTCTGATCCTCGATAAAGCCTCTTCCAAACACATAATTCGTTGTCTTCTGTTTTAGTGTGATAGAGTATCGTGCTGCCAGAGCATCAATAACCTTAAACCCGACATTGTGCCTCGTATCGGCATACTCATCATCCGGGTTTCCAAGGCCGACCACATAATAAAAGCCTATTTCCCCTTCTCGTCCTTCTTCTTCTGCTCCTCGCCTGATTCAGTCTCACCTTCTTCCTTACCTTTACCCTTAACAAGTTCAGGCTCTTCGGCTCCCTCTTCTGCCTCAACCTCTTCAACTGCCACTTCTTCAACTACAGGCGCAACAACTGATAGAATCACCTCATGAGGTTCGGTTAATATCTTTATGCCTTCCTGCGGTTTAAGGTCACTGACATGAAGAGAATGTCCTAATTCCA
>CAXMSH010000324.1:0-1336 GCA_964195875.1 Thermodesulfovibrionia bacterium | reverse complement strand
CTCCCTGCATTGTGGATATAATAGAGAAAAACCCGCAGAAAAGACCCATGGATGTCAGAAAATTGGGAAGGATATAAACTCCTCTTTTAAGAGTATCTATTCTCGGCCGTCTTTTCCTGTAATCTTTTCTCGACATATTATCTATCATTTACTCTCCCGTGACATTGCAGCCTTCCCTGACCGGACGATTTCCTTTATACCCAGCGGCCTGAAAAGGTTAATGGCGGCACTTATCTTCTTTTCGTCGCCGGTTATTTCAACAGTATAACAGTTATGAGACACATCAACAACTTTTGCTCTGAATATATCAATGATACTCAGGATCTCAGAACGCTTCTTATCATCAACACTAACCTTAATAAGAATAAGTTCCCTGTCGATATGGTTGCTTTCTTTACTATGAAAATCAGTAACTTTTATGACGTCAACAAGTTTATTTAGCTGCTTGTCTATCTGTTCAATTATTCTATCATCCCCTCTGGTTACAATAGTCATTTGAGACATTGTGGGATCTAAGGTCTCATTAACAGACAAAGACTCAATATTAAACCCTCTGCCGCTGAAAAGTCCCGAAACCCTTGACAGAACACCTGGTTTGTTATCAACCATTACTGAGATAATATGACGCATGATATGCCCCTTTTCATCTTAAAGAAGAATCATATTGCTGATGGGCGCACCCGAGGGAACCATCGGGTAAACGCATTCTTCGTTTTCAACAATAAAATCCATGATAACAGGTTTGTTAATTGATAATGCTTTTTTAATCACCTGCTCAACTTCACCGGGTTTATCGGTCCGCAGTCCAACGGCACCGTAAGCTTCTGCCAGTTTCACAAAATCAGGATGCCGGGTAAAAGTGGAATGAGAATATCTCCTGTCATAAAACAGCTGCTGCCACTGTCTTACCATTCCAAGTGAATAATTATTTAAGATAGCTATCTTAACCGGAAGGTTGTATTCAACCGCTGTCGCAAGCTCCTGGATATTCATCTGGATACTGCCGTCACCGGCAATATCTATAACAGTTTTTTTCGGAAAAGCAACCTGTGCGCCGATAGCTGCGGGAAACCCGTATCCCATAGTACCCAGTCCGCCTGAAGTGAGAAGGGTTCGTGGTTTATCATAATTAAAATACTGGGCAGCCCACATCTGGTTCTGCCCTACTTCTGTGGTGATAATACAATCACCCTTAGTTACTTCATATATTTTTTCAACCACATACTGCGGTTTAATGATTTCCTTCATCTTATAATCAAGGGAATGTTTATCTCTCCAGACCTTGATATCATTAAACCATTTTTTACGCCCAGGCTTCTTCACTTTTTTTTTTTTT
>CAXMSH010000323.1:0-1338 GCA_964195875.1 Thermodesulfovibrionia bacterium | reverse complement strand
CGCCTTCGGCGGCGCCATAGGCGGGTAAACTTGTCCGGTCGTAGCGACTAAACTCCAACTCGCATCGAGAATCCAGACTGTTAACTCTCTGGATACCCGTTTCCACGGGTATGACGTGATACCTCGCAGCTTGCTGCGTGGTAGTTCATTTAAAAATAATATAATACCTTAAAAGAGAGTTTAATAAATGGCGGCAGAGAGTGGTCAATCCTCGCTTCCGGGCAATACTTTTGCCAGCCATAATAACCAGCCCTCTGAAAGATGCTCCTTTAGCAGAGCACACATAACGTCATTTGCCTTTGTATTAATCTCTTTAATTTCTCCGTTCATTGGTGAAAGCAGTTCACTGCAATGGCCGGTGCTTGAGTAGATCCTCGCAAAGGGTTTCCCGGCGGTCAATTCTCCAATATCTTTAATAAATTCGATATATGCCAGGTTTCCGCTTAGAAGCCAGTACCTGAGGTCGCATCCCATCTCCCATAAACCATCTTTTACGGGTCTGGCCCATGTCCCCTCCTTATAAAATATTACAGGGTTTTCATCATCCCTCAGAGACACAACAGAATCTCTGAATTCATCTATAAACGCCTTCCTGAGTATCCAGCCCTTCTTTGCAAATGTATTCTTCGCGATGTGTAACATGAAATCCGGGGTGAAAGGTTTTTCGAGGTATTCGGCCGCCCCCAGCTTAACGGATTCTTTAGCGTCTTCTAATGTGGGGTAGCCGGTTATCATCACTACATTAGTATCTGGTTTAAGTACGCGGGCCTCTTTCAGTACCGTCATCCCGCTTATATCAGGGAGCCTTATGTCTGATATGAGCAGATCAAAGTCATCCTCAGCCAGTTTGTTCAGGGCTTCCTTCCCTCTTTCAGCGGTTGAGACAGAGTAGCCCTCTGCACCAAGTATTCTTTTACAGCTCAAGGTTATGACAGGGTCATCGTCAAGTACTAAAATCTTCTTTTTTCCCATATTATTGTTACGGATATTTTGTTCTTGTCTTCTATACGAAAATTATCAGCTTCAAATTATTTACGAAAGAACCAATTTGTTTAATATAGCATAAACAATGCCTGACTCCGACTATTTTATCATATGCTTAATACTATTTAGCCATACACTTATATCCTTTTTAATAAATCTTATCACTTCAGGAGCGTTTATCGGCACACCTTCAAGCTCTTTTTTTATCTCTGCTGTATCTAATAGATATTCAGAAGTATTATTCTTATGTTCAAAAATTGATTTCATCTATAGTCAAAACAGCCATAAATCATTATTTCCTGTTGCTTGTTTATTCGATCAGTGATTTAAAAAGTGTTTAATTATTAATGATAT
>CAXMSH010000322.1:0-1359 GCA_964195875.1 Thermodesulfovibrionia bacterium | reverse complement strand
TGTATCTGGGTTTACAGTGTGTAATGAATATGTTATCAGGGAATCTTTCCAGCTTCAAAAGTTCTTTCTCAAGAAGTGCCGGTGTAAGGTGGCCGGTATTGATGGCCTGTTCCCTGTTCCTGTCAGGCAAAGAGACTTCAATGATGAGACCATTAATCTCAGTACTGTTCAGCGAACTCCAGATAGTATCACTTGGCCCGGTATCGCCAATATAGAGAAGTGTCTTGCCTTTCCCGTCTTTCAGTAAGTACCCTACTGAAGGAACAGTATGTTTTACTTCAAGGACGTTGACGGTATACCCGTCAATTTTATATGTCTTGCCCGCGGTTACTTTTTTTACCTTTATAATCGGATTATCAGTTGTTGGGAGTTTCGTAAAATCAGGCCATACAATGTTGTTCAGCAGATTATTCTGTACCGCCCGGAGAACTTCCTGTATGCTCAATAATGTAACCTGATGGTTTTTATTATGTATTGAGATATTTTCTGCAAAAAAGGGTATATCTTTTATATGATCGAGGTGTGCGTGAGTTATGAGGATATGTTTTATCTTCCACTGTTTCTTCTCATCAAGGGCCCTTCCGATGGTGCCCGCGTCAAGGAGGAGTCTGCCGTCAACGAGAAAACCGGTCAGGTTTGATTCCGGCAATTCCGCTGCTGAACAGCCGAGGACCTGAATTTTCATAAAGTCATCTCCTGTGCTTTGCAGGGATTTATACGTAACCCATCAATATGATGGCTCAAGTACTTATTGATTTAAGATAGTGCCAAAGGGCCGGTTTAAATCGGCCCTTTGGCATTGTATCTTTCATGTTTGACATCTTAAACCGACAGAGAACCTGTCCCTGCTTTTACGTGCAGATCCAGTACCATTTCCCGTGCCAATAATACCAGCAACATCCCGGGCTTGAATGAGTAAACAACAGAGTGCCGTTTGGAGCATTGACAATGTCACGGCCATTTATTTGAGCTTTCTTTTCTTGAATAGCAGGCTTCCCTTGTTCATCGGTTACACTCTCAAGCTCCATTTTATCAATATCAATCGTTATAACCATTTTTTTTGAAGATGAGTCATTCATAATTATCCCCCCTCTTATGCTCTAATTTTACATCCTATTCATAAAATTATTTTAAATACAACAATTACCATACATTCAATACGATCACCTCCTTTATTTCGATAAAATTATAACGCCAGTGTGAACTTGACGAATATGAAACGCTCCGGCTGTATTAACGGTTTTACAGGGTCAGTATCCTGATACCTGAAATCTTCATCGAAAAGGTTTGTAACCCCGGCTGAGAGGAAACCGTAACGTTTCGGCAGACGATAACTTAACGAGGCATCAACTACCCAGA
>CAXMSH010000321.1:0-1367 GCA_964195875.1 Thermodesulfovibrionia bacterium | reverse complement strand
TACTAATGAGTTAATGAGTAAGCCTACGTTCTATGTCATTCCCGCTTGTCGGGAATCTTTTTCAAATAAGGATTGCGGCCAAGCCGCAATGACAAAAACTTCACTGTTAATGTTGCTTTGCTGATAAAATGTTCCCTTATAAGGACGAAAACCCAACACGTACCATCCCGTTTGTAACTATTAGTTTAATAGTTATTAATATTACAGTTTTTTTAATACACCTCTCTAATTCTTCTGAATTCAATAGGATCATATTCTCTTACGGAGCGACACCGGCTTACTTATTGTCTCTTGACAGTATCCGTCCCGTCCACCCCTTGTTAACCCTTTTCACATCAATGTTCATGCATGGAGGACTCCTGCATATTGCCAGCAACATGCTTTATCTATGGATATTCGGCAATAATATAGAGGACAGGATCGGCCATTTTAAATTTATCTTCTTCTACTTGTTGGGCGGAATTGTTGCGGCATACGCCCATTCCATCTCTGACCCCTCTTCCGTAATTCCCATGATAGGCGCCAGCGGAGCTGTATCAGGAGTGCTCGGAGCTTATCTCCTGCTCTTCCCTTACGCGAAGGTCCACACGCTCATCTTTCTGGGGTTTTTTGTTCAGGTGATCAGGCTGCCGGCATTTATTGTAATAGGTTTCTGGGTAGTAATTCAGTTAATTAACGGGATGTTGAGCAAGGGGGTTGTGGACAATGGAGGGGTTGCCTGGTTTGCCCATATAGGTGGCTTTCTCTTCGGTATCATTTCAATAAAGATATTCTTAATAAAGCGCGGTAGAAGAGGTCGATGAAACAGAAAAAAATAAATTGATAGGGGAACCTGCTGTTGTAAAGATTACTGCAAACAGGATTAATTGATAGTATTTATAAGGTATTCATAGATAATCGAATACATTTACATTTATTTGTCATTTTTCGCTGATATACACAGAAATATGCCCTTGTTTTAGTTATTGGTAAGTATTATAATTAGCACTCTCATTAAGAGAGTGCTAATAACCCAGACGTACAACAAACAATGAAAGGAGATAAATCTATGAAATTCAAGCCACTTAAGGACAGAATTCTTGTTAAGTATTCCGATGAGCCCGAAAAGAGCGCGGGCGGACTCTACATACCTGACTCGGCAAAGGAGAAACCCCAGAAAGGTGAAGTGATAGCGGTAGGCGCAGGTAAGATCACCGATGACGGGAAGTTACAGAAGATGGAGATCAAGGTCGGCGACAAAGCCGCCATCCATCACATTAAGTTTCAGCGGGAAGCCGTTGAAACGACTCACCTCAATGTTTGGTTCGCCAATCTTGGCGCCGATTCCCGCTATGACGCCTTTCAGCTGTCGACCGGCGCAGGGCTAG
>CAXMSH010000320.1:0-1369 GCA_964195875.1 Thermodesulfovibrionia bacterium | reverse complement strand
CGGATGGATATGAAATGACTTTTGCCGAGATGAGTGCTGAAGAGAAAAATTCAATCAGCCACAGGGCTATAGCGTTAGGCAAATTACAGAAATATTTATTGGGAAATACTTAAACAGGTTATTTTGATTACTTAAAGGAGATCTCATACGGAAATTGACGTCACAATAGGAGAGAACTCTATAAACCTTAACGTTAGCGATCCCTATGGGTTTAAGACTTCCGGTGATTCAAAGAGTATTATTGATTTCGGCAGGAAACTTGGTGTAGATATGGTAGGAATTGAAGTTGATAAGTTGATCCCGAGAATGATAAGAGGGGTAGCCGGTTGTGAGGGCGGATGTCCTGCCGATGCCCAGAGTCTTGTAAAAGATGGATTTGGCAGGTTTGATCTGTCCTATATCGAGGGAGGAATATTATCTGCGGTCTGCGGTCTGGAGGACGGCAAGTCAGTCAGTGTTAGGATATTCCCTGAGTTTGATTAACCGTAGGGTTGAACTGAGATGATAATCGGTGTGCCGGCAGAGATAAAGGAGCATGAATACAGGGTTGGGGTAACCCCCTCAGGGGCCAAGGCCTTAAGGAAAAAAGGCCATAACGTTATTGTTGAAGGGTCTGCGGGTGAGGGGAGCGGTTTCACGGATGATGACTACAGAAAAGAAGGGGCTCTGATTACAGACAGAAACCGCCTGTTCAATGAGTCTGAACTTATAATTAAGGTCAAGGAGCCACTGGCCTCGGAATATGGACTTTTCAGGGAAGGACAGTCTTTGTTCACATTTCTGCACCTTGCCCCTGCTCCGGAGCTTACCGGGTTCCTGCTTAAAAGAAAAATAACCGCATTAGCTTATGAGACACTTGAGGAAGATGGTTCTTTACCGCTTCTTAAGCCTATGAGCGATATAGCGGGAAAGATGGCTCCTGTCGTTGCCGCCTATTTTCTACAGAAGGTTTATTCGGGCGCTGGAGTGCTTTTTACAGGAGTTGAGGGAGTTCCTTCCGCACGTGTTCTTATTCTTGGCGCCGGGTCTGCCGGCATGAACGCACTTGGTGTGGCATATGGTATGGGTGCCAACTTAACCGTTATCAATAGAGGTATTGAAAAACTGAGGCATATAGACGAAATGTACAAGGGGAAAGTGAAGACACTTACCACGACAAGTGAGAATATTAACTCAGAGGCAGTAAATGCAGACGCGGTTATCTGTGCTGTGCTGGTTACCGGAGCAAGGACGCCGAAGCTTATATCCAAAGAACTTGTCTCAAGAATGAAGAAGGGAGCTGTAATTGTAGATATCTCAGTCGATCAGGGTGGATGTTCTGAAACCACGAGACCTACAACTCATAGTAATCCCGTGTATACGGTTGATG
>CAXMSH010000319.1:0-1371 GCA_964195875.1 Thermodesulfovibrionia bacterium | reverse complement strand
CAGGGCAGTGCGGTTGTTTTTTTCAAAAAGGACGAAAAGTTTATTATGGTCTCTATCGATATGGCCTGACGCATGACTTTACATTGGCACTATGATTAATTAATAATTACATATGTTACTGCTTTGGCTCTCTTTTGCCTCCTATTTTTTCTCGCTGTTTAAACGTCCTTTTATATATGCCGGGTTTGTATTTCAGGTTGTCTACATAATCTCAAGAGGTCTCCAACTTGACAGACTGCCTCTTGTAGGACCGCATGACACTATAGCTTTTCTCTCTGCATCCATCGTAGCTTTCTACGTCCCCTTCAGCATATCTTTAAGGGAACGTCTTCAACCGTTTCATAATATCGTAGCTGTAATGGCTTCAGTATTTACTGTTATTGCCCTCATAAGCAGGCAGAATAACTCCCCGTTACCGCCGGTCCTTAAGACGTTCTGGTTTGAAACCCATGTGGTTACCGCGTTTCTTTCATATGCTCTTTTCGGGATTGCGGCTGTCCTGGGGTATCTGTATATAAGCAAAAAGGATAAGAGTATTGAGGTCCTGCAGTATAAGGCTGTGCTTATGGGCTACAGTCTCTTTACGTTGTCAATGTTCACAGGGGGGATATGGGCTTACCTTGCTTGGGGAACTTACTGGCTCTGGACTCCAAAAGAGCTCTGGACAAGCATTCTGTGGCTCTTCTATACCCTTTATCTGCACGCGCAATACAGGAACTGGTGGTCAGGCAGGCCTCTTGCATTTCTGGGTATGGCGGGTTTTGCCGTTGTTATGTTTACCTACCTGGGAGTAAGTCTGCTAATGAAGAGTTCTCATTCCTTTTGATGCTATGATAAAAATTAAAAGCATAACAGGCTTCTTTGCTTCATTACAGTTAACCATATGGCTGGTTATACTGCTTATAATATTTTTCCTTGCGGGTGCGTTCGTTATGCCTGCAAGACAAGAGTTCCAGTCTATTCATTCAAAGCCATTATTTGAATGGTTGTTGGAACAACCTTTAAGCGTAACCTGGTGGCTCTGGATATCGATCGTTATTGTTTCTGTAATTGTATTAAATACCCTCTTCTGCAGTATCGAATCGGTTATAAGTAAGCGGAGGGCTACGCAGTGGCTCCTCCTGATTTCACCCCAGGTTGTTCACATCGGATTTCTATTTATCATTTTTGCTCATCTCCTGAGCTCTTTTGGAGGGCAGAAGGAGATTATGGTGGCACAGGAAGGTTCTGTTTTGAAAATATCAGAGGATCATACTTTAAAAATAAAGGATATAAGAGTCAGAACAGGTTCAGGACGTATTAACTACTGGGAGGTCGCGGTAGAATATTATAGTGAAGGCAGGATGATTGCAGAGGACCTGATAAGACCCA
>CAXMSH010000318.1:0-1376 GCA_964195875.1 Thermodesulfovibrionia bacterium | reverse complement strand
GGGGAGGAGGCTTATAATTTCACCCCGGGAAATGCCCTTCAATGCCATACACCTTGAGAATATGTTAAAACTCGCGAGGCTTGGTGTTACGATAGCGCCCCCTGTACCCGCTTTTTACCAAAAACCGGAGAGCATTGATGAAATAGTCGATTTTGTTGTTGGGAAAATCCTTGACTGCGCGGGTATCAGCCATCACCTTTTCAGGAGATGGGGTTAACTTTATTTTCGTCTAATCTTTTCCCGCATTCTTCAGCCCTTCTAGCGCCATAGCGTTATCAGGAGATATCCTCAGAGCCTTCTTAAATATACCCCTTGCCGTTGTTTTGAACCCTAACCGAAGATAGACGGTTCCAAGCTGAGCGATGTACTCATCATTATAAGGCGCCAGTTTGTATGCATTCATGAGCGACTCTTTAGCAAGAGTGAGTTTATCAAGTTTTATATAAGTGAGACCATGGTAATAGTGATATTCAGGCCTTTTATTGTTATAGGATATCGTCTGCCTAAAAAGATCTTCCGCCTTTAAATACTCCCCTATGTCAAAATAAACTTTGCCTTTCTCGAATTTTGCAAATGCCTTGTCCTTTGGGTTGATATACCTTGTGGCCTTGAATGATATGGTCCTGTCATACTCTCTCCTTTTTTGAGAGTTTAATAATGTGGAAGATGCCTCATAAATATATGCAAATATACTACTTAATTTATTTTTTAAAGAATCGTCTGCATACTGAAAATGTATGTCAGGGTGAAACTGTTTTGCAGCCTTATAGTAAGCGCGTTTTATCTCATGGGGTGAGGCGTTGTCCTTTACTCCAAGGACACCATAATAACCAAGGTTTTCATATTTCTTATACATGTCATCGGTTAATTTTCTGAGCGCGGGGTCAACCACAGGTCCGCTCTCGTCTTCTGGTATTTCCCGTATAAAGTCTTTTAATAACTCTTCAGGCAGATCTACCTCTTGCGCCAGAGAGATTATGCGGGCGTTTAGTAGTGCGCAAACGGTCTTCAGGACCTCGAACCTGTCCAGTTTTGTTGATAGAATAATATCTTTTACTGTTGCCTTGTTATCTATACAGGAGATGACCTTCTTTCCTGCCTGATCCAGGATTATATTCTGATAGAGATCTTCAGGGTCTGATGATAAATGGATTATAGCATTCATCGGCGGCACTTCTTTTCTCAGGATGTTGAAATTATTGATATTTTTTATCCCGTGGTATATCAGGTTTGCGGTCGACATCTTTAATGTTATAACCTCATTGCCCGGAAGCATGTTCTCGATAAATTCAAATACGCCGTCTTCCAAACCAAAAAGACTCAGGATTGTATTTTCGACGTGGTGCTTGACCGCATTATAGAGTTCCTCGTGTGTT
>CAXMSH010000317.1:0-1387 GCA_964195875.1 Thermodesulfovibrionia bacterium | reverse complement strand
TAAAAGATTAGTAAAAATAGCTCAATTTGGGTAATAAAGATTTAACGGTTTTCACTTACTATAAGAATAGCAATAAGAAGTTTAAACCCACTAAGTTTCAGATAATAATTGTCTGAAATATTCAATCGTCACTTTAAGGCCTTCATCAAGGCTGATCGACGGCTCCCAGTCAAGCATGCTCTTTGCGAGGTTTATGTCGGGCTTACGCTGTACAGGGTCATCCTGTGGAAGGGGCTTGTAAACTATTTTGGAACTGGAACCTGTCATCTCAATGACCTTGCCGGCAAGTTCAAGGATACTAAACTCCGCCGGGTTGCCCAGATTAACAGGACCTGTGAAATTATCCGGCGTATCCATCAGCTTTACAAAGGCCTTGACCATATCACTGACATAACAGAAACTCCTGGTCTGATTGCCTTCTCCGTAGACGGTTATATCCTCCCCTCTCAAAGCCTGAAGAATAAAGTTACTGACCACCCTTCCGTCGTCGGGATGCATCCCGGGACCAAAAGTATTGAATATCCTTGCCACCTTTATCTTTAAATTATGCTGACGGTGATAATCAAAAAAGAGCGTCTCAGCACAGCGTTTACCCTCGTCATAGCATGACCGAGGACCTATGGGGTTTACATTTCCCCAGTAGCTCTCGTGCTGGGGATGTGTAGTTGGATCCCCATAAATCTCTGAAGTTGATGCCTGAAGTATCTTTGCCCTGACCCTCTTGGCAAGCCCGAGAACGTTAATGGCGCCGTGCACGGATGTCTTTGTCGTCTGCACAGGGTCAAACTGGTAATGTATGGGTGAAGCGGGGCACGCCAGGTTATATATCTCATCAACCTCAACATAGAGAGGAAAACAGATATCATGCCGGATAACCTCAAACTTTCTATTCGATAACAGATGCGTCACATTCGAACGGCGCCCGGTGTAGTAATTATCAAGACACAATACCTCATTACCGTCGTTCAATAGCATCTCGCACAAATGAGTCCCAAGAAATCCAGCACCGCCTGTAACCAGTATCCTTTTATCCAAGTTTCCCTTTCTTTAATAAAGTGTTGATTTCCTATGATTATAAAACAGAGAGAATAAAAAATAAAATGATAAATCAAAGAATGGGGTATTAGATAACTCGGAGGAGATTAACTTATAAAATCAGGAGTCCCTCTTTTAACAGAGGGACTCCTGTAATTTTACAGGGTTACTACATTGACCGCTGCCGGTCCTTTCTGGCCTTCTTCCAGGTCAAAACTTACGGCATCACCTTCGTTAAGTGTTTTAAAACCGTCTCCCTGGATAGAATTGTAGTGCACAAAAACGTCTCCGCCTTTATCACTTTCAATAAACCCATATCCTTTGGATTCATTAAACCATTTTACAGTTCCTT
>CAXMSH010000316.1:0-1472 GCA_964195875.1 Thermodesulfovibrionia bacterium | reverse complement strand
GACTTTCCATCAGTTATGAGATTATACAGAAGATGGGCGGTGAACTTAAAGTCGAGAGCCGGGAAGATGTAGGGAGTATTTTCTCTGTTATCCTGCCGGTAAATGAGGTTAAATGATGGCAAGAATTCTTGTTGTTGATGATGAGAGGGACATCAGAAGGGCGCTTGAATTTGTGCTCACACATGAGGGATATGATGTTGAGACGGTCTCTAACGGAAATGATGCCATAGAGAAGCTTCAGAGTAAAGATTTTGACCTTGTGATAACCGACCTCAGGATGGAGGGTATAAGCGGATTTGCTGTGCTGGAGAAGTCGCTGGAGATAAACTCCTCAATTCCTGTTGTAATAATTACCGCTTATGCATCTGTAGAATCAGCGGTTGAGGCGATGAAACGGGGAGCTGCCGATTATATAGTTAAGCCCTTCTTTCATGAAGACATAAAACTAACAATAAAACGGTTACTCGAACACAGCAAGCTCTATCTCGAGAACCAGGGGTTGAGGCAGCAGATCAGTCAGAAGTTTGGTTCAAAAGGAATAATAGGGGTATCCGAATCCATCTCCAGAGTATTTGAAACTATCGAAAAGGTTGCTCCAAACAAGGCAAATATACTCATCTATGGTGAAAGCGGTACCGGGAAGGGTCTTGTAGCGGAGACGATTCACTATAATAGCCCAAGGAGGGATAAGCCCTTTATAGCGATTAACTGTGCCTCAATACCTGAAACCCTGCTCGAATCAGAATTATTCGGCTATAAAAAGGGCGCGTTTACCGGGGCAACAGACAATAAGACAGGATTGATAACGCTTGCCAATGAGGGGACCTTCTTCCTTGATGAGATAGGGGATATGCCGTTAATGCTTCAATCGAAACTCCTCAAGGTTATAGAGACAGGAGAGGTTTTACCGCTAGGGGATACGAAGAGCAGGATGGTTGATGTTCGTATTATCTCAGCTACCAATAAGGATATAGAGGCATGTATAGAGAGGAAAGAGTTTAGAGAGGACCTCTATTACAGGCTGGATGTTATAGCGATAGAGATACCTCCTTTAAGGGAACGTGCGGATGATATCCCCATCCTTGCCGATCATTTCCTGAAGGAATTTGCGGATTCTTCCGGTAAAAAGATCAAAGGGTTCGAGCAGGAAGCCTTTAAGGCGTTATTATCTTATGGATGGCCGGGGAATATCAGAGAATTAAGAAATATTGTTGAGAGGGCGGTTGTTCTGTCCAATAGTGACACAATATCTTTATTTGATTTGCCGGAAAAGGTGAGAACCAGGAAAATGGACGGTGGTGTTTTCACCCCTTCAGGCACTCTTAAATCGATGTTGAATGTGTATGAAAAAGAACTTATAACAGATCTGTTACGTAAAAACAGGGGGAATAAGGAGATGACCGTAAAGACTCTCGGGATTGACCTTGCAACCCTGTACAGGAAACTGCATAAGTACGATATTAAGTTATAAA
>CAXMSH010000315.1:0-1523 GCA_964195875.1 Thermodesulfovibrionia bacterium | reverse complement strand
CTGTAATATTAATACAATAAGGAATAAGACGGGACCACGGGAAATCTAAAAGAACAATAAAATTAGAAGAGACCATTTATGGGAGGACGATATCGGTATTTTTCTCTGATCAGTCTGAAAGCAAATCTCGACATTCGGATGTGTTATTATTATAAAATGGCTCTGCCGGAATTACAGAGTAGAGAAAAGTGCAGTAAGAATCGATCTATTTAGGTTTTAGGTTTTCAATATGAAATTAATTGACGGCATCGAAAACATAAAGAAAAGACCGACATATCCGGTTCTGACGATAGGAAATTTTGACGGTGTTCATCTTGGTCATCAGGGGATCTTCCGTACTCTTGTTAAAAGGGCAAAAGAGAGGAGCGGAACATCGGTTGTTTTTACTTTTGAACCCCACCCTTTAAGGATAATAGCTCCGGAGAGAGCGCCAAAGCTTCTAACTCCGTTTAAAGACAAGGTGAGTTTAATAAAATCCCATGGAATAGATCTGCTTATATGCGCGAATTTTACGAAAGAATTTGCCAGGATTAACGCGGAGGATTTTGTAAAGGATATACTAGCGGGTTCTATCGGAGTTAAAGAGGTCTTTATCGGTTCCAATTACCTCTTTGGAAAGGGACGCAAGGGGTCTCCTGAACTTCTCAGGAGACTTGGAAGGAAATACGGATTCAGGGTTACCGTCTTAAATGAGATAAGATCAAATAAAGTCACTTTAAGCAGTTCAAGAATAAGATCAATGATAGCCAAAGGAAAAGTTGAAGACGCCTCTGAACTTCTTGGAAGGCATTACTCTGTTGAAGGTGTAGTCATTGAAGGGGCTAAGAGGGGTAAAGCCCTGTTAAATGTTCCAACAGCCAATATAGCCACATCCAATGAACTGCTTCCTGAAGACGGTGTCTACGCAGTGACGGTTGACATAGACAAAAAGAGTTTTGGCGGAGCAGCAAACATAGGCTGTAATCCCACATTCAGGGACAAAAAGTTCAGTTTTGAAGTCCATATCCTTGGACTTGACAGGGAGCTTCTTGGCGAGACACTCCGGATTAATTTCATAAAGAGAATACGGGACGAGAAAAGGTTCAACAACATAGATGATCTCGCGATTCAGATGAAACTGGACATAGCCAAAATAAGTGAAATACTATCGTAATTTCGTCATATTGATTATAAAATAAATACATACTAAACTCAGATTAATATCATTTATGGAGGGATAAGGATATTAAACAGATGATTAGCAAGCTCAATGTATCAAACAGTCTTGTCAGATATGTCGGCCTCGGCATCCTCGTCATCCTCATAGCTCTTATGATATTGACCGGCATCTTCCATGCAAGCCGTATGGAGAGCGGTTTGAATTCAATTACGAAGGTCTATCAGGAGCAGGCACGGGAAATTGATGATATTCTTTCGGAATTACACAGTTTCTTCGAATTGCACCAGGGCGAAGGGACTGTTCCAGGCGGTGTCCATTTTGAGCTGACCGGCAACAATGTTACAGAGTGTGTCGGAGGTGCCAG
>CAXMSH010000314.1:0-1546 GCA_964195875.1 Thermodesulfovibrionia bacterium | reverse complement strand
GGACCTAACGGAGAATCTGAAGGATTACGCGGAGGAAAAGATAAGCAGGTTCGAAAAGTATCTGGCTAATATTTCCGAGGCAACTGTTACACTGAGCGTTGAGAAATACCGGCACAAGGCTGAGGTTCTGCTTAAGATAAACGGTGTAATAATGCAGGCAGAGAGCATTACAGGCGAGATGTATTCGTCTATCGATGAGGTGGTAGAGAAACTTGAAAGCCAGGTCAGGAAATACAAAGAGAAGGTAGTATCCCGGAGGAAGAACATGAGACAGCAGCCTGACTCTATCCCTGAAGAAGAGAGTCAGCCAATGATAATAAAGAACAAGTCCTTTGATATGAAACCGATGAGCGTTGAAGAGGCCGCTGTGAGTATTGAGATGATGGATAGGAATTTTTTTGTGTTTACCAACGCTTCTTCCGGTAACATAAATGTCCTGTATAAGAGAGATGACGGGAACCTGGGGCTTATTGAGCCTGTAAAATGACCGACACCAGGAAAGACCGGCCTTACACTATTATTATTACGGGGCTTTCCGGGTCCGGGAAGTCTGTTGCCCTGAATGCGCTTGAAGATAATGGTTTTTTTTGTGTTGATAACCTTCCCGTTACACTTATAAAAACGTTTGTTGCCCTTTGCCATAAGACACCCTCTATAGCGAAAATTGCCATAGGGGTTGATATAAGGGAGAGAAAGTTCCTTGCCAGTTTATCAGATACCGCAAAGGCACTGAGAAAGACACATAAGCTTGAGATAATATACCTTGAGGCCAAGGACGATATCCTGTTAAGAAGGTTCAAAGAGACGAGGCGGCCTCATCCACTCGGGGATAAGGACCTTAAAAGGGCCATAAGGATTGAGTCAAAACGACTCCTGCCTGCCAGACAGGAATCAGACAGGATCATCAATACATCATCTTTAAGCCCTCATGATCTTCGCAACCTTCTCGCCAGGACATATTCGGGGAGCAATAGAAAGTCAATGTCTATTACCGTTATCTCCTTTGGTTATAAATATGGTATACCTTCTGAGGCTGATCTGCTGTTTGATGTGAGGTTTCTCCCTAACCCGAACTATATTGAAGAACTCAGGGAGTTTCCGGGCACATCAAAGAAAGTGAGCAGCTTTGTTCTTGCGCAGCAGGATACAAAAGACTTTCTTGATAAGTTGTACCCGCTTCTCATGCATACCATCCCGCTTTATATGAGGGAGGGGAGGAGTTACCTTACAATTGGCATTGGATGTACTGGCGGAAGACATAGATCACCTGCTATTGTTCAGAAGATTCAGAATGATTTGAAGAAGCAAAAATTTGATATCTCCATTGTTCACAGAGATTTGCAGGATGTTTCAGTCAGGGGATGATACTTAACTTATTATCTTTTTAATCGCTTCCATATCACCTTCTTTAACAGGGCCGTATAAAGTAAGGGCAAAGGGTTTCTCTCGACTTAAACTCTGAGAAAGGTTTTTAACATCTTCGAGAGTTACAGAATCTACAGCCATCATTACCTCTGCAGGAGAGAAATATCTACTGAAATATATT
>CAXMSH010000313.1:0-1592 GCA_964195875.1 Thermodesulfovibrionia bacterium | reverse complement strand
GTTTTTGTTTCAGCCATATTCACCTCCGGAAACAGGATTAATTAGCAATATAATTATTAGTTCATTCGCAAATAAGTTGTTTTGTTTTGTACGATTTTGTAAGTGCCTTAAACATTTCGCTTGAACCCTTGACTCCCTGCCTACCGGCAGGCAGGCTCGACCCCATGCCTGTCCCGCAGTCTCAACTTTACAAAAGTTGTAAAGTTTGCGGGGAACCCTCTTTTACATTGGGTATTAATTGCAAGTTATATATTAAATTTGAACTTATCAACTAAAACTCAAAAGAGGGATAATTATTTAAAGTATATCAGATCACGGGATGAAGTTAAAATATTCCTGTTAAGTTTATAATATCTATGCTGATAAATATATTAACCTCAGACCTACCTGCTCGCCTCGGCGAAGCGGGCGGGCAGGCTTACACAGACTTAGAGATTTTTTTTACAGAAACCCAAATGTCTAAATGACGTATTAAAGAGATGAAAGTATGGATAAATCAAATCTAATATCCGGGGATAAGCTAATACAGAAGATTACATTCACACTGACCTTTATAATATTCTTCTCGGTCCTCAATGGCACCACTTTTCAGGTTGCCATACCTGACATATCCTCTGAATATCAGCTTCTTCCTTCTGAGGTGAGCTGGGTGATGACAGGCTATATCCTTATCTTTGCCATCGGCTCCCTTATCTACGGTAAGCTTGCCGGCATCTATCCTGTAAAGAACCTGATTACCGTCGGACTGATTCTGATGAACACGGGTTCGTTTATTGGTCTAATGGTGACGCAATATCCGATGTTACTGTTTGCTCGTATTATGCAGGCGGCAGGAGGTTCTGCCATTCCGGCCCTGGCGATGATAGTTGTCACAAGATACGTACAATCATCCCGAAGGGGCAGAGTGCTCGGCATTTTCGCCTCTACTGTGGTATTGGCCGCGGCTCTTGGACCTGTACTCGGTGGTTTTATCTCAGGCACATTCCACTGGCGTTATCTTTTTCTTATATCAATACTTACAATCATAACAATCCCTTTTCTGAGAAAGTTTCTTCCTGATGATGATAGCTATGACAGCGGTTTTGATTTGACAGGGGCTGTCCTTATATCCGTAGGGATAGCATCACTGCTTATCTTTGTAACAATGGGCGGATGGTGGTTTCTTTTCTGCGGAGTTGTAATGATGATGTGGTTTGTCCTTCATATTATGAAGACAAGCAATCCTTTTGTCAGCCCGAGCCTGTTTATGAACCGTCCGTTCAGGAATACGGTAATCACCACGTTTCTGACTATAGGCACAGTATTTGGAATGATGTTCATGGTACCCATAATGCTGAGGGAATTAAATGGTCTTGAATCCAGCCGCATCGGTCTGGCAATGTTCCCGGGAGCGTTGAGTGCCGTAATTATAGGCATACCCGGTGGAAGGCTCTCTGACAGAAAGGGAAGTAAATTTGTAGTTTATATGGGTTCCGGTCTTCTGGTTGCCGGTTTTCTACTGCTCTCAATTTTTGCCGGGATGGGGACAGTATTAATCTCAACAACCCTGATTGTGTGTTATTCGGGATTTGCACTGCTCCAGTCATCATTGC
>CAXMSH010000312.1:0-1598 GCA_964195875.1 Thermodesulfovibrionia bacterium | reverse complement strand
TGAGCCTAACGGATACCTTCATATTGGCCACGCCAAATCCATATGTATTAACTTTGATATAGCGAAAGAGAATAAAGGGGGGCTCTGCAACCTCCGTTTTGACGATACGAACCCTGTTAAAGAAGAAGCCGAGTATGTCGAAGCTATAAAAGAAGACATTGACTGGCTTGGCTTTGACTGGGGGTACAGGGAATACTTTGCATCGGATTACTTTGAACAGCTCTATAAGTACGCGATCCAGCTGATAAATGATGGCAAGGCATATGTTTGTGACCTGAGCGCTGATGAGATCAGGGAACACAGGGGCACACTGACAGAGCCGGGCATGGACAGCCCTTTCCGTAACCGTTCTGTTGAGGAGAACCTTGACCTTTTTGATCGCATGAAGACAGGGGAGTTTGAGGACGGCACACGTACGCTTCGCGCCAGGATTGATATGTTATCCGGCAACATAAATATGCGGGACCCTGTTATATATCGTATCCAGCATTCACATCATCACAGGACCGGAGACATCTGGTGCATTTATCCTATGTATGATTATGCTCACAGCATATCTGATTCCATCGAAGGAATAACGCATTCGCTCTGTACCATGGAGTTTGAAGATCATAGGCCTCTTTATGACTGGATTCTTGATGCCCTGAAAGTCTATCATCCTCAGCAGATAGAGTTTGCCCGCCTCAATATCACCCATACTGTGTTAAGCAAAAGAAAGCTTAACACGCTTGTTAATGAAGGGCATGTCACCGGCTGGGATGACCCCAGATTACCGACCCTTTCCGGCCTCCGCAGGCGCGGCTACACGCCTGAAGCTATAAGGAACTTTTGCGGCAGAATAGGTATGGCCAAGAGGAACAGCACCGTTGATATCGCACTGCTTGAGCACTGCATCAGGGAGGAACTTAATAAACGAGCCCCTCGATATATGGCGGTGCTTAACCCCCTTAAGGTTGTTATTCTTAACTATCCCGAAGGTGAGGTTGAAGAGATTGACGCGGTAAATAATCCTGAAGACCCGGAGATGGGGACAAGAAAGGTTCCTTTTTCTGGAGAACTTTATATTGAACGTGATGATTTTATGGAGGACCCTCCAAAAAAGTTTTTCCGTCTTGCACCGGGACGTGAAGTAAGGTTGAGATACGCTTACTTTATAACCTGTACGGATGTTATCAAAAATGAGAATGGAGAGATCACGGAACTTCATTGCACCTATGACCCTGAGACAAGGGGCGGTGATT
Source organism: Thermodesulfovibrionia bacterium (assembly GCA_964195875.1). Lineage (GTDB taxonomy): Bacteria > Nitrospirota > Thermodesulfovibrionia > UBA6902 > UBA6902 > CAXMSH01. Next base: position 357 of record CAXMSH010000312.1, on the reverse strand, counting down.
CGCCTGATAGACGCAAGGTCAAGGCGACACTCCACTGGGTCTCCGCACAGCAATCGCTGGAGGCGGAGGTGCGCCTGTATGATCATCTTTTTTCAGTTCCTCATCCCGGTGAGAATTTTATTGATCATCTTAATCAGAATTCACTCATAACATTGACATCCTGCCGTATCGAGCCAGCTCTTTTTGAGGCGCATACTTGTCAGTTTGAGAGACTGGGCTACTTCTGTGTCGACCCAAAAGATTCTTTTATAAAGAAGAAGCCGGTCTTTAACAGGATAGTTGCTTTAAAAGATACATGGGTAAAGATAAGTAAGAAAAAGTAGGGTTCTCCCGACAAATCGGGATCCGCTCTCCACG
>CAXMSH010000311.1:0-1664 GCA_964195875.1 Thermodesulfovibrionia bacterium | reverse complement strand
AATCTTTTAACGCAGTCACTGATAGCCTTAGACGGGTCATCAAAGTCATCTATAAGTGAAGTCTCAGTTACAAAATCTTTTTCCCTGCTATCACACTTTGACAGCAGTTCATTGAGGTCAGCTGACCCTCCTTTGATTTTTTTAAATATCTCCCGGGCTGGTGCGTATCTGAAATGACCTTCCGAAATGGTGCTGGAAATATCCTCAGCCTTATCCGGCAGTTGAAGGAGCAGCTTAATTACATACACCTCATCCATGGGTTTTTTGTCCTGTCCCGGAAGTGCTTTAGAAGAAGTTTTCCTTAAGCCTGCTCCGGGCTGTTTCCTTATGCTCTGAAATTCTTCCATAACATAACTTTCCCCAACATTGAGTTTCTCGGACAGTGCCTTGATATATACCCCCTGAAGCACCTTGTTCGGCACCTTGGCGATTACCTCAAGCACCTCGCGGGCCAGAAGATGCTTGTCCCTGTCCTGCATAGTGAGGAAATCAACAATTGAGAGAGGGTCTTCAAGAAGTTTGGCGAAGGCTTCTTTGCCGTTACTTCCCAGGAAACTGTCAGGGTCACCTTCTACTGGGAATACAATGACTTTAACGTTAATTCCGCTCTCAAGCAGTATGCCTGCGGCGCTCTTTGCCGCTCTTATACCAGACGCGTCACTATCAAATGCAAGTATGGCATTCTCGGTGAATCGCTTTATTAGTTTGCCGTGTTCAGGGGTTAAGGCTGTCCCCATAGATGCTACGGTATTTGGAAAGCCGTTCAATGAAACGGCTATTACGTCCATATATCCCTCAACAAAGAGTGCATAACCAGTCTTCTTTATGGAATCCCTCGCAAAATTAAGCCCATAAAGGACCTTCCCCTTGTTGAAGATAATCGTCTCGGGAGAATTAAGATATTTAGGTTCAGAACCGTTAATTGTCCTTCCGCCGAAGGCTACAACATCACCCTTCAGGTCGTTGATAGGGAATATTATCCTGTCCCTGAACGTATCATAAAACCCCTTTTTCCCACGAACTGCCAGGCCGGCTTTATTAATTGTTTCTGCTTTGTATCCTTTCTTCTGAAGGAATTTCATTAATGAATCCCATGACTTTGGGGCATATCCCAAAGAGAATAGCCCCTGCGTCCTGTAATCTATTCTCCGTCTCTTAAGGTATTCAACCGCACCTGGATTTTTTTTGAGGCTTTGCATGAAGAAAGAGAGCGCGTCTTTATGCATGCTGAGGAGCGTCTCTTTCTCACCTGCCTTAGTAGTTGATTTTTTGAATTCCTTTAATGTGACTCCAGCTCTTTTTGCAAGCGTCCCGAGGGCCTCGGGGAAAGTAAGGTTCTCGTACTTCAGAAGGAATGAGAAGATATCGCCCCCGCTTCCGCAGCCGAAGCAGTGGTAAATCTGTTTTGCGGGACTTACCGTAAAGGATGGGGTCTTCTCAGTATGGAACGGGCAGAGCCCTTTCCAGTTCTGGCCGGATTTCTTCAGAGATAAGTAATCGGAAATAAGGTCGACAATATCCACCCTGCTTTTGATCTCTTCGAGGGTGCCGTCGTTAAGGGACATAATTGAAATAATAAAGGATAGACGATTTAAAATTCAAGAAATAAAGGTAACTACCCATGTTCACAGTTCCAGTGTTCTCCGCCACGGCGGATTCGCTGA
>CAXMSH010000310.1:0-1679 GCA_964195875.1 Thermodesulfovibrionia bacterium | reverse complement strand
GAATATTATTTCCTCCTCTCTGTGTCCTCCTGAATTATTAACCGTTTTTCCCGTCTTTTAGTCTCTCTTCGCGGGAATCCTGCACGTCTTTGATTCCGGACAAGCCGGAATGACAATTTACACTTGACATGACACTAGGTTAATAATTGAGTTTCATATATTTTATTCTTTTAAAGATAATTCTTTTTGAGAACACAGAGCCTTTCTCTGTGAACTCTGTGGTTCCATATGTAACCCTCGTTTTTCAAGCAGCTTTTGATATCCCCCATGATAGAATATGGTGGTTTATGTTGTCTACTCTTCAAATGTTATAGCCTCTGTCGGGCATACGTTGGCGGCATCCTCGCAGTCGCAGGTATTGCACTTGTCTTCACCTATAACATATGCCTTTTCGTCGTCACGCAGTTCAAAGACTTCCGGGCATATCTCTACGCATGAACCGCAGCCGATACAGAGATCATAATCAACTACAGGTTTCTTCATGATGAACCTCCTATTAATGGTTGTTTATATCCATATTTTAGCTAAATAATCAGGTTTCTACCATGATTTATATCATAATTGGGGAGAATGTCGGATTTATTGTAACAGGGATATATTACTATTACTTTTCAACACCTGATAGTACACAGTCCGCGCATATATCCCGGAACTTTCTCCCTTTACAGAGACCGGATATCCCCTGGTGGCAGAGGGCGAAGTCGTACTTCAGCGGGTCGCGCGGGGAAAGTTTCTTTAGGGATTCGGTTATCTCTTTGGCGGTTTTCCAGCCCGTGTCTGATCTGTTTGTGAGGCCGAGACATCTTGATATCTTCGTTATGTGGGTATCAAGAGGAATTAAAAGTCTGGAGGGCGGTATACTCTTCCAGAGTCCCAGATCAATGTCTCTTCTCCTGACCATCCATCTGAGGAAAAGGTTCATGCGCTTGCAGGCGCTTCCCTTTACCGGTGAAGGGAGAAAGTGCAGAAGACCGCGGGGCCTTATATCCCTGCCGTAGACGCGTGAGGTATCAAGACCCATAAATTCCTCGACAAATCCTTTTATCGCTTCACCGGTGTCCTTGTCTTCAGGGGAGAACTTGTCATAGAAGAGGTTCCTGATTGATCCCCACTTTTTCAGGATCGAGCCTGTCATATATAAGAAGCAGAGGATGTCCTCTTCCCTGTTAAACCTGTAGCTTATTCCTCTGAAAAGCCTGCCGTGTTTGCCCGGATCAAAATCTCTGAAGAATCGGGCTGGATGCCTTCCTGCAGGTTCAAGTATCCTCTCTATAACAGGCATAAATAGAGTCACTCTGCCGTATGAAAGGCAGGATGCGATGAAGCCCGCGATCTCGGCATCCTCGGGTGCGGGGTATCTGTGCGGGAATGCGATGGGATCATGACGGAGCCTTTTGCTGAAGTCGTATCCTCTGTAAAACTCCTCAAGGGTCTTCTTTAGGTGAAGCATGGTTAATATTAGCATATGAGAACGGCATTCATCGTGTTTGACAAAACAGAAGTTATTACTTACCTTATGAAGAGATTGCAAATATAGGTTTGTCTAGTCAGTATTTGTCATCCTCCGGCTTGCCCTGTACCATACGGTTCAGGGCTTGCCTGTCGTAGCTGTGCGGAGATCCCGATTTATCGGGGTCCCGATTATCGGGGACCGGGGGATCCAGACGTCGTCCCCGCGT
>CAXMSH010000309.1:0-1692 GCA_964195875.1 Thermodesulfovibrionia bacterium | reverse complement strand
GACAGTATGCTGTGGCTACGGGATAGTTGATGTGGAGAGAAAGGGCAAACCCCCCGTATATGTAACCTGCGGTGATGTTCGTATGAACAAAAAACCGCTTCCCGAAAGGCTCAAGACCCTATACGATTATCTTGGAAAGATAATAGCCGACTACAGTCCTGACCATCTATGCATAGAGAAGATATTCTATCATAAGAGTATCCGTTCTTCACTTACTCTTGGTTCGGCGCGTGGTATCATTATGCTCCTGGCAGCTCAAAACTCAATCCCGGTTTTTGAGTATAATTCGACGGAATTGAAGATGGCACTGACCGGATACGGCAGGGCTGAAAAGAGGCAGGTAAAGGAGATGGTTTTCAGGGTGATAAGTATTGACCGCCCGCCTGAGAGCATCAGCGATGACAGTACTGACGCGCTTGCCCTGGCCATATGTCACATAAATACTTCATATGAGTTAAAATAGTTTTCAGCCACAGACCTGCCGGCTGGCAGGTCTGTGGCTGAAAAGGAGAGTTCATTTTGATAGCATCGCTTAACGGGATAGTCTTAAGCAGAAAACCCGCAGGCATCGTTATAGGTGTCGGCGGTGTCGGCTACAAAGTTGCCATCCCCCTCTGCAGTCTTGGCGATATCCCAGAAGAGGGCAAGGAGGTCTTTATATACACGTATACTCATGTTAGGGAAGACGCTTTACAGCTCTTCGGGTTCCTGTCGGAATATGAACGAGGGGTCTTTGCAACCCTCCTTGGGATCAGCGGTATCGGGCCGAAGCTCGCCCTTGCCATTCTCTCCGGCATGCCTGTGGAACGTTTTGTCAGAGCGGTTAATAATGAGGATATCACGATGCTCTCCTCCATCCCGGGTCTCGGAAAGAAGACGGCGGCAAGAGTCGTCCTCGAACTTAAGGGAAAACTTGAGTTATTCATAAAAGACGGGCCGGACTCATATACAGAAGACCGCGCAGCGGGTGACGCTGTCTCGGCCCTTGTTAATCTCGGATACAGGAAGGCTTTATCTGAAGATGCGGTTTCAAGGGCGGTTAAGAACGGTTTCTCTACCATTGAAGATATAGTAAGGGAGGCCTTAAGATTATTAACCGAGGCTTAATGACGTTCTAACGACTGCCTTGGAATAAAGGGATTTTATATGCAGGATATTCCTGAAAGAGAGATTTCATCTGATATCAAGGAAGATGAGGGAGGCTTTGAGCTGAGTATAAGGCCGAAGTCTTTTGAAGAGTTTGTCGGCCAGGAGAGGATCAAGGAGAATCTCAAGGTGTTCATAGAGGCGACCAGGCAGAGGAATGAGGCGCTTGACCACGTCCTGTTTTGCGGCCCTCCTGGCCTTGGCAAGACAACCCTTGCAAATATCATAGCCTTGGAACTCGGGGTGGATATCAAGGTTACGTCAGGCCCTGTGCTGGAGAGGCCCGGTGATCTGGTCGCTATACTCACGAACCTTGGACCTATGGATATACTCTTTATTGATGAGATACACAGGCTCCCCAGAATTGCAGAAGAGGTTCTTTATCCGGCAATGGAGGACTATCAGCTTGATATTATTATCGGGCAGGGTCCAAGCGCAAGGACATTGAAGTTGAGCCTGCCGAAATTCACTCTAATAGGCGCAACCACAAGGACAGGCCTTCTCACCTCACCTCTCAGGGAACGGTTTGGTGTAATCAGCAGGCTG
>CAXMSH010000308.1:0-1693 GCA_964195875.1 Thermodesulfovibrionia bacterium | reverse complement strand
CAAAACCGCCGGTGAGCGCGATAGATAACATGATGAATTATAACAGATATTATCTAGTTGATTTAATAATCGGTTACTGGTCATTCTTTATGCACTCGTAAAAAGTCATGGGATGGCAAAGTAAAAAGCATAGTGTATTTTTAAGGCCGCGACTATACATGTAGTATGTCGAGGATTTCAAAATGCGCTGCAACGCAGTAGATCGGACTTTTTACGACGCCATCATTCTTGACTTAGCTTTGTTTGGCTGATAATATAAATTCCTGATGTTCTTCAGGTCTCCAATATACTAATTTATGCGAGGTGAAGATGAAGATAGCAATCGGTTGTGATCATGCAGGAGTAGATTTAAAGTATGAAATACTCCCAACGCTAAAGGAACTTTCTATAGAATGGATAGATGTTGGAACCAATGAAGACTTATCTGTCGACTATCCTGACTTCGGCGAAAAGGTCTCTGAGATGGTATCAAATGGTGATGTGGAGAGAGGTATATTAATATGCGGAACCGGAATAGGCATGTCTATTGTTGCAAACAAGTTCCCCGGCGTCAGGGCATCGCTCTGTAATGACACCCATTCCACAAAAATGAGCAGACTGCATAATGATGCCAATCTTCTGATACTCCCGGGCAGGATCATAGATAATGAGAAAGCGAAAGAGATCGTAAAGATTTGGTTTACAACGTCTTTTGAGGGCGGGAGACACCAGAGAAGGATCGACAAGATAAAGGCCATAGAGGTTAGACTAAAGTGTCAATGAATATAAAATCGCTTAAAAGTACCGATCCGGATATATACGAAGCTATAAAGCAGGAGACAGAGAGAGAAAAAAACAATCTCGTCCTTATTGCTTCTGAAAATTACTCAAGCATGGCGGTTCTTGAAGCTCAGGGCTCAATATTTACAAACAAATACGCGGAGGGCTATCCCGGCAAACGTTACTACGGAGGATGCGAATACGCGGATGTTGTGGAGTCCCTCGCCATAAGCAGGGCAAAAGAACTCTTCGGGGCCGAACATGTAAATGTCCAGCCTCATTCAGGCACTCAAGCCAATATGGCCGTATATCTTTCAGTTCTCAAACCCCGTGACAGAGTGCTTGGCATGAACCTTAGCCACGGAGGTCACCTGTCTCATGGGTCAAAGGTGAATTTTTCAGGGTCACTGTACAAAAGCTTCTTTTATGGTGTGGGCAGAAAGACCGGTCTTATTGATTATGACGAAATCCGGAGACTGGCAAAGAGACATAAACCTAAGCTGCTCATTGCCGGAGCAAGCGCGTACTCAAGGATAATCGACTTTAAGGTTCTTTCGGAGATAGCGAAAGAAGCCGACGCGTATTTTCTTGCCGATATAGCTCATATTGCAGGGCTCGTTGCAACAGGTCTTCATCCTTCGCCTTTTCCTTACGCTGATTTTGTTACAACCACTACACATAAGACCCTACGGGGCCCGCGGGGCGGTATGATCATGTGCAGGGCGGAATTTGGCAGGGCCATTGACAAGATGGTCTTCCCGGGTATACAGGGGGGTCCCCTTGTACACGTTATCGCGGCAAAGGCTGTAGCCCTAAAGGAAGCGCTATCGCCTTCTTTTGGCAATTATCAGCTCCAGGTACTGAAGAACTCAAAAGAACTTGCAGATGCTCTTATGAATAAGGGTTTCAGGATCATATCCGGCGGAACCGATAC
>CAXMSH010000307.1:0-1717 GCA_964195875.1 Thermodesulfovibrionia bacterium | reverse complement strand
TGTCATAAAGCGAATAGCGCCGTACCGCGGATGAGATCCCGACAGGAATTGCAATGACGATAATGAGTAACATTGAAAGAGCGTTGATAAAAAAAGTGATAAATAGCCTCCTTTCCATCAGCGGCTGATTATTGTCCCATATCTTCTCCATAACCGGCCTTCTGTCGGTTGAAAATGATTCGCCGAAATCAAGGCTGACTATCCTTTTCAGCCACACGCCATATCTTGTGCTTTCAAAGAAATCCTGAATTCTGCCTTCCGGCGGGATGAAGAGCGGTTTATCAAGTCCGTACAATTTTTCAAGCCTCAACCTTGCCTCAGGTGTGATCTTCGGGTTCATCTCGGTAAGGACATCGGTCGGTTTGCCCGGAGCAAGATGGATTATCATGAACGAAACCAGGGTGATCCCAAAAAGGGTAGGAATCATCTCAAAGAACCTTTTAATTAGATAAATCAGCATAGTTTTATTTTTATGCCCCTTTGCCTGCCTTTGCTACTTTGTGCCTTTGTGCCTTATCTTTCAATACTGTGTCGTATCAGCCCTCCCGGCACATACCATTTGTGCAGGTTATAGCTTATGCCGATAGGTGTAGGCTTTATTCCATGAAACCTTGAGTGTACAATAGGAGTCGCATCCGGCACGTATAAAAAAATATACGGCAGTTCTTCCGCTAGTATCTCCTGTATTCTGTAGTACGCCTTCTTCCTCTCCTCAATATCAAAGTTTCTTCTGCCCTTTTCAAGAAGGGCATCAACTTCAGGATTATCATAACTGACAAAATTAAACTCCTTCTCTTTTGTCTTGCTTGAATGCCATATATCGTACTGGTCCGGTTCAAACCCAAGGCTCCAGCCGAGGATAACCACCTCAAAGCGCCTCTTGTCTATGAATTCATTTATAAACGCGCTCCACTCAAGCACCCTGATATTCACCTTTATGCCGATCTTCTCAAGTCTCCACTGTATTATTGTTGCTGTATTCTTTCTCAGGTTGTTCCCCATATTGGTAAGGATGGTGAATTCAAAAGACCTGCCCTCTTTTTCAAGCAACCCATCTCCATCCGCATCTTCCCATCCCGCTTCCTTGAGGAGCTTTTCAGCCTTCTCCTGATTATACCCATACTTCTTCACATCCGGATTGTAATACCAGGTACCAGGGACATAAGGACCGGTGGCGGGCCTTCCAAGGCCGAACAGGACAACATCTACTATCTCCATTTTATCGATAGCATGTGCTATCGCCTGCCTTACCCGCTTATCCTTGAAGAAGGGGTGTTTAAGATTAAACCCCATGTATGTATAGGAGGGGACAGGATAGCGGAATTTCTGGAAATTATTCTTGAAGAAGCCTGTATCAGTCTGTTTTTTATACTGAATCGGAGTCAGTCCCATCATATCAACACCGCCTGCCTGCAGTTCCAGGAACATCGTAGCGGGATCCGGGATCACCTTGTAAATATACCTATCAACATAAGGCCTCCCCTCAAAATAGTCCATGTTAGCATCGAGTATGACCCCGTCATCAGATCTCCATTCCCTGAATTTATAGGGGCCCATCCCGACAGGGGCTCTTCCAAAGTCTGCCTTGGTTATATCCTTACCCTCAAGCAGGTGTCTGGGTAAGACCACCAAATTCCCCCAAGTTGCAAGGGCAGGGGCAAACGGCTTTTCATACGTGACCCTGAAGGTGTATTTATCAAGGACTTCCGCCTTGCTG
>CAXMSH010000306.1:0-1720 GCA_964195875.1 Thermodesulfovibrionia bacterium | reverse complement strand
AAAGGACATGAAAACCAGGTATGCCGGCTCGGTGTTTGGAATTCTTTGGACATTTTTTATGCCGGTTATCCAGATACTTCTCTTCTGGATGGTCTTTTCGACGATCATGAGGTCCCGCCCCTATGCAGATACTCCGATGCCGTACGTCTACTTTCTCCTCTCTTCTTATTTTTTCTGGCTTGCTTTCTCAGAGGGGCTTATGAGGGCAGCCAGTTCCATATTGGAGAATGCCGAAATCGTTAAAAAGGTCTCTTTCCCCAACATAATACTGCCTGTAGCGGTGACTCTCTCCAGTTATATCCCCAACCTGATCGGTTTTGTTCTGTTTATGGTGGTTTATTATTATATGAATCCATTCAGTCCCATGATCGTACTGGTTCTCCCGGTACTGTTTTTACAGTTACTCTTTTCCGTTGGAGCGGGGCTTATCCTGTCAGTGCTTTTGCCTTATGTAAGAGACACGGGACAGATACTGGGCCAGTTCCTTATGGGGATGTTCTTTCTCTCCCCGATAATATACAGTCTTGAGGCTGTTCCGGAGAAGTTGAGTATGATTTTTTACTTCAATCCTATGACCTACTTTGTGAATTCATATCACAGGATTATACTCTTCAGGGAGTTTCCCACCCTTCATTCTGTAGGCATAATGGTGTCTGTCTCGGTCGCTTCGCTTGTTTTAGGCGTCCTTGTATTCAACAGGCTTAAAGAGGGTTTTTCGGATGTCCTGTAATTTCTTCAGAAGCTGTTCCCTGAGCGACCTTCACGTTGAATAGTTTGACTACGTATAAATATGATGGTTAAAATTCTGGATGTATCTTGAAATGCTTCAGGAGGAAAGTATCGGCAACCGCATTAAAATAAAGGGAAAGACTTTCATGCTTCATGATACTCTGCTATCGGCCCCTTATCCGCAGATGTTATCCATCGAGTCAACTAATTTCTGTAACCTGTGCTGCACTCACTGCGGGCATTCACAGCTGCCGGGTTTTATCAAGGGGCATCTGGAGATTGGGATTTTTGAGAAGGTTGAGGGGCTGCTGGGGTCCGGGATAAAGGCGTTGTCTCTCAGCAACTTTGGAGAGCCCTTTATTTCAAAGGAGTGGAATACCCTTCTGGGCAGGGCCCTCCTGGTTGAGGGTCTTAATATCTCTTTTATTACCAACGGGCTTCTTCTGGATAGACACCTTGAGGAGATCATTGACCCGAGAATATCTATCGCGATATCAATAGATGGAACTTCTGAGGAAACATATGGTTATTTCAGGGGCAGGGGTAACCTCTCCCGGCTATTGCGGAATATGGAGCTTTTAAGGGAGATGAAGGAGAAAAAAGAGGTGAACTTCCCGCGGTTGACCTTCCTCTTTACCGTATCGAGAGTTAATGTCCATGAACTCGAGAGGATTGTCGATCTTGCCGGGACTTATGGTGCGGAGACCGTAATCATCCAGCTTCAGCTATTCTTCAACAGGGAGAGGTTTGAAGCTGAATCCCTCTTTTTCAAGAAGGAGGAGTACAACAGGCATATTGCTGCGGCCAGCCGGAGAGCAATGAAGACAGGGATAAACCTCATTCATCCTGATTCGTTTGACGGTGATACAGTTGTCAATAGGGAAAGCATTAATAATTCGTGGCTTGGCTGGGACGATGAAGGCAGAATTAAGTGTTTTTCCCATAACTCCGTATGCTATATAAAATATAACGGCATCATCGAGGCATGCTG
>CAXMSH010000305.1:0-1733 GCA_964195875.1 Thermodesulfovibrionia bacterium | reverse complement strand
TCTTCCGATCTTACCCGCGCCCCGAGACGCGAGAGTTTATCTTCTATCTTTTCGTAGCCCCTGTCAAGGTGATACAGCCTGTCAATAACGGTTTTGCCCTGTGCCGCAAGTCCTGCAAGGACAAGAGAAACGCTTGCTCTCAGGTCTGTTGCCATTACCGGCGCGCCTTTAAGTATCTCCACTCCACAGACGGTAGCAGTTGAACCTTCAAATCTGATATCCGCGCCCATCCTCTTCATCTCCGCTACATGCATGAATCTGTTCTCAAAGATGTTCTCCGTTATCAGGCTCGTGCCATCGGAGATAGCCATTAATGCCATAAACTGTGCCTGCATATCTGTTGGAAAACCGGGATAGGGCATGGTCTTGACATCAGTGTTTTTTGGCCTGCCGGGGCCATTAACGACTATACGGCCGTTCTCCTGGTTAATCTCAATGCCGGTCTCTCTAAGTTTAAGAACGACAGACTCAACATGCTCAGGGTTACTGTCCGTAATGCTGACATTACCTCCGGTAATTCCGGCGGCAATCATAAATGTTGCAGTCTCTATCCGGTCAGGGATTATTTTATAGTTTAAAGGACCAAGACCGTTGACCCCATTGATCTTTATTATACCGGTCCCGGCACCGGTTATATCTGCTCCCATAGAGATTAAGGCGTTTGCAAGATCAACAACCTCAGGCTCGCAAGCGGCATTTTCAATAATGGTAAGCCCGTCAGCAAGAACACCCGCCATCATCAGATTTTCAGTCCCGGTAACAGTAGGAATATCCAGGTTTAAAAAAGCGCCTTTAAGCCTTTTTGCGCTGGCGCTTATATAGCCCCCGGAAAGAGTTATTTCAGCGCCCATCTTTTTAAGACCAGTAATATGAAGGTTTATCGGTCTCTCACCGATAGCACATCCGCCGGGAAGGGAGATCTTTGCCTTGCCGAACCTTGAGAGCAGCGGGCCAAGAACAAGCACCGATGCCCGCATGGTCTTTACGAGATCATATGGGGCCTCAAATGACTTTATGCCTTCGGTATTGAGCTGAACTTTGTTACCATCTGTATCAATATCTGTTCCGAGCCTGCCGAGCAGTCTGCCCATTGTGAAGACGTCTCTCAATGCCGGAACATTATGAATGGTGCTGGTACCTGAACCCAGAATGGCGGCAACCATTATCGGAAGGGCAGCGTTCTTTGCCCCGCTTATCGAGACTTCTCCATTAAGCCTGCAACCTCCCTCTATGACAAGTTTTTCCATGTAGCCTGAACAACCCTTTCGTATCCAGAATAATCTGGTAATACCTTAATTTGTGAAAAGCCGGCATCTTCGAGCATGTCAGTTATCTTATCACTGTCTGAGCCGATTTCAAGAATCAAGAGTCCGTTTATTTTCAGGTAATTACGCGCATCGGGTATTAACTTCCTGTAGAAATCAAGGCCGTCTTTCCCGCCGTCAACGGCATTCATCGGCTCCCATTCCCTGATTTCAGTTTGAAGTGCTTCTAAATCCCCTGATTTTATATAGGGCGGATTTGAGATTATAAGATCGAATAGCGCTCCCGGATTCCCGAACTTAACAGCTTCGAAAAGATCACCAACAAAGAAAGTGGTATTCCTTATCCGGTTCATGACCGCGTTCTTTGTTGCGAAAGATATGGCGGCCTCGGATATATCAACAGCATAGACGGCAGAAGCCGGGTATTTACTGGCAATAGCAAGTGCCAGACAGCCGCTGCCGGTACAC
>CAXMSH010000304.1:307-1738 GCA_964195875.1 Thermodesulfovibrionia bacterium | reverse complement strand
CTCAAGCCAGGTGCTGAAAGCGATTAACGAACAGAAAGAGGGAGTAGGTCTGATAGCCGAGGCTATCGATAATGTTACAGAAGAGACCTCCCAGATTGTTAGCGCAACCAGCAGACATGATGAAAAGAGCGTGGAGATAGTAAATGCCATGGAGAATATACGCTCTACAGGCAAAAAACTGATAAGCTCATCAAACGTCATGAATGAGATAATCAACTCATTGCATAAAGAATCTGCAAACCTCCTTAATGAACTTCGTAAGTTTAAGGTTTAAGGCAGGCCCTGCCTATTACTTTTCATAATTGTTTCATCTTTGACCCGTATATATTGCATGAAGGCGGTCCGCTTCGCCGAGTCGAGGCCCGTTGCTTCGTCCGCTACTGGCGAGACAGGCCCCGAGGCGAGCGAGCAGATAGACCTGCCTCCCGGCGCTACGGTTAATGCCCTGGTTCAAATACTCAAATCAGACAAATAATATTAATATAATTAAAGCCTGTTGTTTCGGTCATGTCTTTTTATTCAAGCTATGGATATTTGATATTGATTGATATTCTTTTCTGCTGACAAAAGAGGAAATCCTGGAATTTTATGGTATTATAAATTAATTAGAATGGCACCTGATATTGATATAACATCAAGTCATCACAGCGAATTAACAACAAAAGTAACTGTTGATAACGTCTCCTATATAGTACACACCGAGGGGGTTGGAAAATCTCATACAAAGGCGTCCTCCAAGGTCTTTGCTGAAGGCAAGGTAGTCTTCTCAAAAAGTGCCGACTATTCTCACCTGGTCGGCAAGAATGATATTAGCCCCAAGCTCTCTGAATTTATGGGCAAGCTCCACAAGTCCGTGATAAAGGAGTTCACCAACTCTCTTTTAAGGAAGCAGATTAAAAAAACCGAATTTTTTGAGCTTGCAAAAAGTTTACTCAAAAAGAATAAAGGGCCCGAGGCCCTTAAGGTACTGCAGGAGGGCTTGGAGGTTTATCCATCAGACCCTTTTCTGCTTTCATATTACGGCTGTCTTCTCTCTATTATCAGCAAGAAACACGCTGAAGGGGTAAATATATGCAGGGACGCGATCAGTAAACTCAACCAGACTATTCCCATAGGGAGGGAGTACTTTTATCCGACCTTTTACCTTAATCTTGGGAGGGCATATCTTGGAGGCGGTAAAAAGAGAGACGCAGTCAAGGCCTTTAACCTCGGTCTTAAGGCGGACCCCGATGATGCTGAAATCCTGGAAGCGATGAATAATATCGGATCCCGCCGCAGACCGCCAATCTCTTTTCTTGAAAGAAGCAGCCCTATTAATAAATACATCGGTACGCTTCTGAAAAAGGCATCAAAAAGCTCTTAACCCTGTTAACTCGAGAAATCAAATCTGAACTTCCTGAGTCTTAAGGCGTTTGTTACAACCGTAACCGA
>CAXMSH010000304.1:0-264 GCA_964195875.1 Thermodesulfovibrionia bacterium | reverse complement strand
GGAAAAGGCCCAGAAGAGGTTCTGTTTTATATTTCTGATAGTGGCCTTTGACAGTGCGATGGATGCTGCAACTCCTTTCAGGTCCCCTCCGATCAATGTGATGTCAGAGGACTCCATCGCAATATCAGTTCCCGTGCCGATTGCTATGCCGACATCGGCCTGGGCAAGGGCAGGAGCATCGTTGATCCCGTCGCCAACCATTGCAACTATCCTGTTATCGGATTGAAGTTTAATAATCTCCTTCACCTTATCCTGAGGCAGGAC
>CAXMSH010000303.1:0-1756 GCA_964195875.1 Thermodesulfovibrionia bacterium | reverse complement strand
TGGGAAGCATTACAGAAGAGTTACTTCTTATCGCTTCGTTGTCGGTTTTCAACGAGGTTGTATTGCGGAAGGGAGATTGTTCACAGTGTCATTTAAAAGAGGGAGAGAATCTGCTTGCTCATTCCCTGACAACCGCCAGAACAGCATTGGAGAGTTTAGGGTCAGGAGAATTTCCAATTAAGCTGGAGGAAAAAGAGGGAAGCAAGGAGGAAGTTTTAAGCAGGAGAGATCTATTTTTGAAGATCTCAAATAAAGTGAAAAATAAAACCGTCTCATTACTGGATCAGGCGGAGAAGGTCATCCGGAATAGTATTCCACAAACATCGAATAGTGAGATAGAAAAGGAGGAGGGTAAAAGGCCTTCGCCCATAAGAGAATGGCTCGGAAAGCTTATAGAACACAAGGCCAGTGGAAATGATATAACTATAAAATACAAACCGGCGTATCCGTGGGGAAAGATAAAGATAGATGGAAAACAATGCACCGCCTGCGGGACCTGTATTCAAATCTGCCCAACCGGAGCGATCTCTGAGAAATCAGAAGATGGACACAAACTCATCTTATTTAATAGTTCATTATGTACTAACTGTTCTCTCTGCAGGGAGGCATGTATTAGTAAGACGATTGATTTTGAAGAGGATTTTACTCTTACTGATATTTTTAGAGATGAAGAAAGGATTGTAGCTGAAATAACTTCGAGCTCATGCATATTTTGTGGAGATATAATAAAAACGGGAACTGTACAACTATGCCCCACTTGCCGGAAGCGTCAGGTGCAACCGATGTTTGTCAGAGTTTAAGGAGGAAACATGTTCGGACTTGGAGTGACAGAACTTATTATCATACTGGTAATCGTTGTGATTCTGTTTGGGGCATCGAGGCTGCCTGAAATAGGCAAAGGCATCGGCGAGGGCATCAGGAATTTCAGGAAATCAACTTCTGAGCTGTCCAATGATTAATAAAACATCCGAAGGAACATCAGAAAAGACCGGGGACACGTACAAGTTAATGAGTCTTATCCGTGAGTTAATTTATTTGCCTTATGTTTATTGGTATTTCATAAAATATTATTTCAATACATAGGTTAATCAGATGAAATCAGCACATCAAACTCAGCCTTTGAGGGATTCATACAACCGTAAAATAGATTATATCCGGATATCCATAACAGACAGATGCAACCTTAAATGCATATACTGCATGCCTTCAGAGGCTTTAAAATGCTTTGAGGAAGAAGAAGTTATGACGAATGATGAGATCCTCAGGTTCATTCGAGTTGCTTTCAGACACGGGCTGAGAAAAGTCCGCATTACAGGCGGAGAACCGCTTATGAGGAGAAATATAACCAGCCTTATTTCATCAATCAAAAAAATAGGAATACGCGACTTAAGCCTCACTACGAACGGAATTATATTATCGAAGATTGCGAAGTATTTAAAAGAGGCGGGGCTTGACCGCGTAAATATTAGCCTTGATACAATGAATCCTGATAAGTATAGGACCATTACAGGGGGAGGCGACATGGACAGTGTATGGGAGTCAATAAGAAAGGCGGAAGCAGTCGGCTTGACCCCTATAAAAATAAATGTCGTCCCGATAAGGGGACTGAATGACGATGAGATAGTATCCTTTGCGTCACTGACTTTCGATAATAACTTTCATATAAGATTTATTGAGTTCATGCCGGTAACACGCGATGGATTATGGAAACAGGAAAAATGTGTAAGTTCGTCGGAGGCTATGGGAAAAATATCAG
>CAXMSH010000302.1:0-1775 GCA_964195875.1 Thermodesulfovibrionia bacterium | reverse complement strand
TTTGATTAGCCTGTCTCAGATCTTTAGGACTGTTCAGGCGTTCATTTCGACTCCCGGGTCGTTAAGGCTTTCTTTAATGTGCTGGAGAAAGAAAAGAGACAGACTGTAGGGGGAATTACGATAACCTTCAATTTTTCCGTTCAACAGGTGATTCTTGGAAGTAGAGGAAAGAGACAGAAGAACAGTTGGTATCCTTTTGCTGAACCTCGGCGGGCCTGATTCCCTGAATGCTGTAAGGCCATTTCTCTACAACCTTTTTTCTGACAGGGAAATTATTAAACTGGGCCCGCTATTCCTGCAGAAACCGCTTGCGCGTATGATATCAATAATACGTTCTGCAAAGAGCAGTAAGATGTATGATCTGATTGGCGGCAAGTCTCCGATAAACGATATTACAAGGGCACAGGCAGATGCTTTGGAGATAGCGCTGAATCAGGGCGTAGAATACAGATCAGAGAACAGAGAAAATCACCCCCAACCCGCCTTTAATAAAGGGGGGCTGGAGATTAGTATACCGTCACCTGCTTTTAAGGTCTACATGGGGATGAGATACTGGCATCCGTTTATCAAGGATGTTGTACGTCAGATATTTGATGACGGGATAAAGCAATTGATCGTGCTGAGCCTATACCCTCATTACTCAAAGACTACTACGGGTTCGTCCATTGCCGAATTTAAACGAGCAATAGAAGTGTTCAAGGTTCATGATGCACGGTTCACGGTTAAATATATTGATCAGTGGTATGACCACCCCCTGTACATTGACAGTCTTGCGGAGGTTATCGGTCAGGGCATAACAGATTTAAGGGGAGATGATTTCACACTCCTTTACAGCGCTCATGGTCTGCCTAAGTCAATTATAGAGCATGGTGACCCTTACCTTGAGCATATAAAGACCACGATCGAGCTGACAAATAAGAGGCTTTCTGAAGTTCCTTATAACCTCCCCGGCCTTAGGTGGTCTCTTTCATTCCAGAGCAGGACAGGACCTGTTGAATGGCTGGCTCCCTCAACGGATCAGGCTATTGAAAAATTTTCCGGTGAAGGGGTAAAGAATTTACTTGTTGTTCCGATAAGTTTTGTATCAGATCACGTTGAAACACTTTATGAGATAGACATCCTTTTCAAAGATCTTGCGAAAAGACTGGGCATCGATCTTAAGAGGTGCCGTTCCTTAAATACTTCAGACAGGTTTATCGCGGTGCTTAAGGAACTGGTTATGGAGAAAGTTAACTAAGACAGGGTTCAAGGGGTCTAGGATTTAAGGGTTCAAGTGAACTACAAAATATAAAAGGGACAAAGGCACAAAGTTGTAAAGTTGCAGAGACTCAAAGGGACAGAGTTGCAAAGGCACAAAGGCACAAAGGCACAAAGTTATAAAATTACAAAAACGCAAAGGTGCAGAAAGAATCTGAATGAAAAGAATAGCTATTGTAGGCGGTGGAATTTCAGGTCTTACGGTTGCATACTCCCTTATCAACAGGGGAGAAGAACTGGATGTCATGGTCTTTGAGTCTGAATCAAGGGCCGGCGGTAAGATACTGACTGACCGAAGCGGCGGGTTTCTTTTTGAGAGGGGAGCAAACGGCTTTCTTGATAATAAGCCCAAAACCCTTGCTCTCTGCAATGACCTCGGTATTACGCCTTTAAGAAGCAACGAAAACGCTAAAAAGCGGTATATCTTTTCGGGGGGGGAGCTTAAAGCCCTTCCTGAATCACCTCCAGCCTTTTTAAGATCCAACCTTATCTCATGGAGAGGGAAACTGAGGATGTTA
>CAXMSH010000301.1:0-1827 GCA_964195875.1 Thermodesulfovibrionia bacterium | reverse complement strand
AAAAAATAGGCGTATGCCTTAACGTTAGAGCGGCCTACACGGCCTCTCAGCTGGTACAGGTCGGCAAGGCCGAATTTATCCGCCCTGTTTATTATTATGGTGTTTGCTGTCGGTATATCCAGTCCTGAGCCTATAATAGAGGTTGAAACGAGTATGTTCTTCTTCTTCCTGTAGAAGGAGCTCATAACTTTATCAAGCTCGCTCCCCTTCATGCGCCCGTGTGCCACGGCTACTTTACCCTCAGGGACAAGTTTACTGATAAAATCGGCGATTTCATGGATATTGTGGATACGGTTATTGATAAAAAAAGCCTGTCCATCCCTTTGCAGTTCTTTCTGTAGCGCGTCTTTGATTATCTCAGGGGAAAACCCTGCCACACTGCTTTTTACGGCGAGTCTCTCTTCGGGAGGGGTCTCTATTACGCTCATGCTCCTTATTCCGGAGAGCGCCATGTGAAGTGTCCTCGGGATAGGCGTTGCCGTAAGGGACAGAATATCTACATTGGTCTTTAAAGCCTTAATCTTCTCTTTATGAGTTACTCCGAATTTATGTTCCTCATCAATAATTAACAGACCGAGGTTATGAAAACTGACGTCTTTCCCCAAAAGCCTGTGTGTGCCGATGATAATGTCTGTATCGCTATTAGAGAGCGCCTTAATCGTTTTTTTCTGTTCACTGCCGGTTTTAAAACGGCTTAAAACATCTATATTTACCGGGAAGGCCGAGAACCTGTCAATAAAGGTGCTGTAGTGCTGTTCGGCCAGTATTGTCGTGGGGACAAGGACGGCAACCTGCCTGGAGTCGTAAACCGCTTTGAAACATGCCCTGATGGCAACTTCAGTCTTTCCGTAACCTACGTCTCCGCATAAGAGCCTGTCTAAAGGGACGGAACTCTCCATCTCCTGCTTGATCTCGTGTATGGCTTGTAACTGGTCCGGTGTCTCATCGTAGGGGAAGAAATCGTCAAACTCGTGGTGCATCTCCGTATCCATGGAAAAAGCAAACCCCTTTGCGGTTGACCTCTTCGCGTAGAGCTTAACGAGTTTTTTTGCCATCTCCTTTATCTTCTCCTTAACACGATTCTTTCTCTTCTGCCATGTCTTTCCGCCGAGTTTGTCCAACCGGGGGCTTACCTGATCGGGAGCGTTATATTTCTGAACGCAGTTAATCCTTTCAAACGGGACATAGATACGGTCACCTCCGAGGTATTCTATAGTTATGAATTCGCCTTCATAACCTTCTATACTCTCTTTTTTTATTCCCATGAACCTGCCTATGCCGTGCTCAATGTGGACCAGGTGATCACCCTGCTTTAAATCCTCAAAAGAGGATATAAGATGTGAAACTCTTGATCTCTTTATGGGCCTGTAAGCCGGCCGCCTGCCGAAGATATCTCTCTCGGCAAGGACAACTGTATCGTCATATCTAAAACCTCTGCTCAGGCCCCCGGTTGTAATGATTGGACCGGAACCATTATGTATTGCATTTACGCTTTCTGAGATCGGGACTGAGAGCCCCATTTCTGAAAACAGTTCTCTTAACCTCTTTGCCTGCCACTCAGAGGAGCAGACAAGAAGGATGAAATGATCATTGCTAAGGGATATAATTTTTTTAATATTATCCTGCAGTTTTTTCATGCCTTTACGGATGGGAGCGAAATCACTTGTTCCGCGTATATCAAGACAGACTCCTTTATCCACAAGAGGCATAGTAGTGA
This sequence comes from Thermodesulfovibrionia bacterium, assembly GCA_964195875.1. Classification (GTDB taxonomy): domain Bacteria; phylum Nitrospirota; class Thermodesulfovibrionia; order UBA6902; family UBA6902; genus CAXMSH01. The sequence goes on along the minus strand of CAXMSH010000301.1, from coordinate 110 downwards.
AGCTGATATAGTCCCTTCCGTACAGGAGGGGCACCTGTCCGGTATGCCTTCTTTTTATCTCGTCCGGTTCGTTAAGGATCATAAGACCTTCTTCCAGAAGGTGGATAAGG
>CAXMSH010000300.1:0-1856 GCA_964195875.1 Thermodesulfovibrionia bacterium | reverse complement strand
GCGGTTCAATGAATCTTTTATCTTCTGTATTATTCATCTAAACCTCTCATCCGCCTCAACCGCCTCTTAATTTTCTCTCCAGTTCCGGTCAACCAGAACCTGTCTTTAATACTGATAAGCAGAGGCTCCGGGGATCCTGCAAAGAAGATTACCTTTCCATCAGTACCTCCTGCTAAAATATCGTGAATACCGTCATTGTTCCAATCAGTCACAGTGAGGCGTGCCCTGTGACCTCTTCCCTTACCGGAATACAGCAAAGGTTCACCCGTTGTCAGCAGCAGCTTCTCCGAACTATCAAAAACCGGTTTATTATTGGTGCCCTTATTCCTGAGGAAATAGATATTCCCTTCAAATTCACCTGCAAGAAGGTCTTTCAGTCCGTCCCTGTCCCAGTCGAATATCCTCGGGGCTATCCTGGTCCCTATATTCACCTCCCTTCCATTACTAAACATAAGGTTGTATGAGGAGTTAAATATAGGTGCCGTATCCGTACCTTCGTTCAAAAATATCTTAATATTTCCGTCAAAGTTGCCGACAAGCAGGTCCTTCTTTCCGTCACCATTCCAGTCATCCACAGCCGGAGCCGCCCTGCCGCCCACGTTTATTGGAACGCCTCCGGCCTCAATATTTGAACCGGAGTCAAGATCAGGCATATGAGCGGTCCCTTTATTTAAGTAGAGGTGTACGTATCCCGGTCCGTCTCCTACAACTATATCCTGCAGTCCATCATTGTTCCAGTCCACGACTGAAGGGTATGAACCCTGTCAACCATCAACAGGCACATCCAGACAGCACTCTCCGCCCGATTCAAGCAGGGTGAATCCGCTGAAAGCAGGCTCAGAATCAGTACCGATATTCCTGTAGAATCTGATGTAACCGTGCCTCTCTTTTTCCGCGTCGTATCTCTGTCCCAACAGGAGGTCTGCTCTGCCGTCATCGTCCCAGTCGTAAACAAGAGGAACAGACCATAAACCCGCGGCAATATCTCCTGAGACATCCTGAATATATTCACCGGGCAGAAGGACAGGGGTGGGGAATGCGGTTTTATTATTAAGCAGATAAACAAAGACCGCTATCATAAATATTGAAAATAAAACTATCTGTAAAGGATGAAACTTTCTATGATGAGACACTAACCTTCTCCATTTATTCTAAAAACGGCAGTTAGCCGCTGATTTACGCAGATTTTTCAAGAATTACCATAATTTTTGTTTTATCCGTATTTATCCGTGTTTATCTGTGGCCAAATGCTTTTCACCTAACGAATCAGAATCGATTTGAAAACCGAAGGGATCGCATTGATAATGTCCGAAGCGATAAGGGAGTGCGTGCCCTTCTTCTGTGCCATGATATCACCTGTATGGCCGTGCATATAGACACCTAATACAGAAGCATCTACCGGCGGCAGGCCCTGCGCCAGAAAGGCCGATATAATACCTGTGAGCACATCCCCCGTTCCAGCCTTGGCCATTCCCGGATTACCAGATGAGTTTATAAAGACCTCTCCGTCAGGAGTTGCAGTAATAGTCGGGACACCCTTAAGAACAACATATGTCTTTGTCCTCTTCGCAAAAGAAACAGCAGTATTAATCCTGTCTTCTTCAATCTGTTTTCTTGTTACACCCTCTTCCCTTTGCCCTTTGCCCTTTGCCCTGGCTAGCAGGAGCCTTGCCATTTCACCGGGATGGGGTGTAATAATAACAGGCACACCGGCTTTCTTAAGGAGTGCGGTCCTTCCCGCAATAGCATTAATGCCGTCTGCATCAATTACTACAGGCACTTTTGAACCGATAAGGAGAGAGCCGACAAGTCGTGATATCTCCTCATCATAAGAGATGCCCGGACCAATCGCAAGG
>CAXMSH010000299.1:0-1859 GCA_964195875.1 Thermodesulfovibrionia bacterium | reverse complement strand
TTTCGGGGTCTCCCCTTTGATAAACATCTTGTAATGATCCTCTCTGAACTTATCGGCATACTGTCCTATTAATGTTTTAGGCATTTGGTAGAATTGCAGTACCCTTGAAAAAACCTCGATGGATGTCTCAAACTCCGCAGGTATCACCTCGTCGGCTCCAGTGGTGATCAGGTCCTGAACCTCTGCAAGATACGCGGTCTTAACAATAATATATATATTCTGGTTCACAGCTCTTGCGATATTGACCACCTTTCTTGTAGCTGAGGGGTCTGAGATTGAAATGACAACAACCCTTGCTTTGCCTATTCCTGCTTTATGGAGTATCTCTCTGCTTGTGGCATCACCGTAAAATATGGGCTCTCCTTTCTTGCGCCACTCAGACACAGTCTGGCTGTTCAGCTCGAATATAATATACGGCACCTCAATCTCTTTAAGAACAAGGGCCAGATTCCTGCCGTTAATTCCAAAGCCGATTATTATTACATGGTCTGTTTTTTTATCTCCTGCTTTTATATATGTAGTAGAGGCTCTCATGGACTGAAGCCTTTTGAGAAGTTTTTGTGAAGTTAACCAGCTTGAGAATGTAGAAGAATATGATACAAAAACCGGGGTAATCATCATTGTGATGATAGCGGATGAAAGGAATACCTGATATATGTTTTCAGTGATAAGTCCCGCTGATAAAGCCGCTACCAGAAGCACGAACGAGAACTCCCCTATCTGTGACAGTATCAACCCGCTGTGCAGTGAGATCCTGATGTTACTGCCGGTCATAAATGCTGTTAAAGTGGTTGTAACTGTCTTCAGAACAATTATCATGAGTACCACTATCAATACAGTTGTAAAATTTGATATGAAGAAGTTCAGGTCCATGAGCATGCCGACAGATATAAAGAAGAGACTGTTGAAGCTGTCCTTAAAAGGGAGGATATCTGAAATAGCCTGATATGAATACTCGGACTCTGATATTAAAAGACCGGCTATAAACGCGCCCAGAGCAAGGGAGAGCCCAAGTTTGTATGTAAGAAATGCCGTACCAAGGCATATAAAGATGATGCTTATTACAAAGAGTTCTCTTATTTTTGAGTGAACAATCTGATGAAGCGCCTTCGGGACCAGCCAGCGAGCCGATATAATTACTGCCGTAATTATCACTACAGATTCAACCAATACCCATAATATTTCCATTCCGTCTGTGTCCGTGCCGGCAAGTATAGGGATCATAAGCATGAAAAGGACTACACAGAAATCCTGAAAGATAAGGATACCAAGGCTTGTCCTTCCGTGAGGGGAATCTATTTCTGCCCTTTCAAGAAGCAGCCTCATCACTATCGCAGTGCTGCTGAGTGCAACCAGAAAACCAAGGATCAGGGAGGTATTTGTATTTAATCCGAAAAGTCTGGCTATCAGATACGTAGACAGCGAAGTCAGAAATACCTGGAGAAATCCTCCGGTAAAGATGGATTTTCTCAGGACAAGCAGATTTTTCAAGGAAAACTCAAGGCCGATTGTAAAGAGGAGAAGGATTACCCCGATCTCGGCAAATACTTCAACAAGATGGATGTCTTTTATCAGTTCCAGGCCGTGAGGGCCGATTAATACACCGGCAATCAGGAATCCAATTATTGAGGGGATCCTGAGTTTGTTCAGGGTGAAAACGGTAATTGCAGAGGCACCGAATATTATTATAAGGAATTTCAGGAATTCAAAATCTGCCATATAGAGATTTTATCACAATCAATTTTCTTTCGCTGAAATATTTATATCAAGCTGTGATACCGATTCAATCTTGTTTAATTTTAGTTCTTCAGGCTTTACAGTGGAAAGCATACTTTATGTCATTCCCCGAAAGATCGGGA
>CAXMSH010000298.1:0-1869 GCA_964195875.1 Thermodesulfovibrionia bacterium | reverse complement strand
ATTGATTGATACACCATATGATATGATCGCCTTGGACAGCATATTTCAGCTTAACATAACCTCATTCTCCCCTATTATCATCTTGTCAATGAAATCAAAATGTTAGTCTGTCCAAAAAGGCTGATTTAGAGATTTCTTGGACATCAGTCATAAGAAATATTATTTGATTTATTGAATTAGACGATATAGACTTAGTGAAATATAATTATTAAAAAACTGGATACATTGGACTCTATAAAATAAATGACAAAAAGGAGGTGTTAAGTTGAAAAATATTTTAATTCTACTCATTACGGCAATCATCATTACTGCCTTGACTGGAACTGCTTCTGCAGGTGACCCGACATATGTCGGCGCCAAAAGATGCAAGATGTGCCATGCCGGGAAGTATGCGTCATGGAAAGAGTCCAGGATGGCCAACAGCTTTGATTACCTGAAGCAGGGCGTAAAGGCTGAAACAAAGAAGGCTCTCGGTTTTGAGGATAAGGATTACACCGCGGACCCTGTATGTCTCAAGTGCCATACAACCGGTTATGGAAAAGGCGGGTTCACAAACATAGAAGATACGCCGGACCTGGCCGGGGTCTCCTGCGAAGCATGTCACGGTCCCGGGAGCGCATACAAGAAGATAATGAAAACCGGGCGCGACGCCCTGGTGGCCGCAGGATTGGTTGTGCTCACTGAGAAGGAATGCCTGACATGCCACGGCGGGGATAGCCCGTTTCTAAAGGGGAAGTCCTTCAATTTCAAAGAAGGCGTTGCAAAGACACACGACCACTCGACTAAAAAATAATCAGTAACAATTCTGTGTAAAGGGCATATACCATATTAATATGATATATGCCCTTTTTCATGTTTGCTTCAAAATTAGCCGTCCCCCGTTTTAATAGACACCTCCTATCAGAATATTACTAATTATCAGGGGTGTCCATCAAATCGGAGGAAGACTACCTGCAAATAAAGGATTTTGAGAGGTCAATAAGTTGATGATTGCCAATTGAAACAAATTGAGACCGATGCAAACAAACCGCCTGCCTGCCTGCCTGTCTGTTCTTCTTTTAATCCCTACTGCAGTTGCACCGTCCCCTCTAAGATCGTGACTGTTCCATCGCTGACAGTCATATTGCCGCTGATGGTGGTCGTTCCTGTAATTTGTGTATAGTCACAGTTATAGCCGCCTTCAATCGTAACCGAAATAGGGAGGTTAAAGTCGACATCCTCTGTAAGTAGTGACTCCTGAGTGTAAAAGATGTCCAGATCAGAAGCACCACTGTGAGAATCCTGAAGAGAAACTGAATACGCAGTGCCTGTACCTGTCCTCTTAACTAAAAACATGCAGCTGTCAAATGTCGCCGTACAGGTCTTATCAATATCCATGATCACTGCACCATCATAGCAGTCTGCATCCCCGCTCCAGCCAACAAAGATAATATCAGCATCTGCGGGAGTAGCTGTCAGGGTTACTTCTGTGTTACTGCTGAAATTTTCTGTACAGTCAACTCCGCAGTCTATACCTGCAGGTGCGGAGGTTACTGTAACATTCCCTGTCCCGTTTTGGGTTACTGTGAGCTCATAGGAACATTCTGGACATTCAAATGTTGCTGTACAGGTCTTGTCCGCATCCATAATCACCTGACCGTCATTACAGTCTGAATGCCCGCTCCAGCCGCTAAAGGTGGAATCACCGGAAGGTACGGCCGTCAAGTTCACTGTTGTGTCCATAACATAATCCTCTGTACAGTCAGTTCCGCAGTCTATGCCTGCTGGTGAGGTGGTCACTGTACCACTCCCTGTACCTGCAATAGTTACTCCGAGATTATAGGTATTGCACATGCTTCTCACAAATATACCAGTATTAAAACCAGAAAA
>CAXMSH010000297.1:0-1869 GCA_964195875.1 Thermodesulfovibrionia bacterium | reverse complement strand
CTCTCCGAATACCTTGTGATTTGTAGGTTTATTCCTTCTTAAATCATCATTATCCATAGACGGCAGGTCGTCATGTATTAAGGAGTAAGTATGTATAAGCTCAATAGAGGAGGCAATCGGTATTATCACGGATGAATCTCCTCCGGCGGCCTCGTAACTGGCTATGCAAAAGATGGGTCTTATCCTCTTGCCTCCGGCCATCAGTGAATAAGCCATTGATTCCTGAAGCTGCCGCGGACATCTCTTCTCTTTCTTCTTGGTATCCATACGGGCCTGAAGAAAACTCTCGACCGGCTCCCGCATTCTTTTCAGGTATTTGTTTATGTCCATTATGTTGACGGTTTATCCCCGGTTTTGATATATACTGCAGATAACAAAGAATTCGCCTGAATAGCATATTATACAAATAATCGTTGTTTTTTGGTATTAATCCAGTGAATTCGGTGTTTTGTATATATGGGGGGCGCGGAGATAACCATACTCTTTGTCAAAAAAAAGCTGGATGCTTCACTTGATAACAAGGAGCTGATAGAGTACATGAAAGGTAAGACAGCACGATTTAAGATGCCTGGAAGGATCATCTTTTTTGATGGGTTTCCGAGGACGGCTACCGGCAAGATAAAGAAGAATGAACTGAGGATGTGGAAGCCGTAACTCCCTGCCCTGCTTTAGAATTATAGATGGGAACAGACACACCGGTATGCTATAATTGTAAAAGGACTTTATTTGTGCAATTATGAATCACCCTGTAGCACCAGAAGTCGGCTTTTCTAAGCGAGACTACAGGGAATTATCAAGTTAAAACGATATAAAGGAGGATATTATGGATGTAGATGCTGAAAAGCTGATGGGGCTTGGTATTGATGAGAAGATAGAACAATCAAAAAAGGTCATCAGGGAGGCTATTGAAAAGTTCGGTGTGGATAAAATCGCTATCGCCTGGACCGGTGGCAAGGACAGCACGACAATGACGTGGCTCTTTAAGGAGGTCTGCGGGGAGCTGGGGGTAAAGATGCCAAGGTGCATGTTCATTGACGAGGGCGATGTGTTTGAAGAGATATGGGATATATTTAACATTATAAAGAAGGAGTGGGAACTTGATGTTGTGGTCGCGAAGAACACAGATGTCAGTGATAAGGCAAAAAAACTTGGGGACATGATTAAGGTCAGCACCCTTAACGAGAGTAACAGGGCTGAGTTGAAAAAGCTTGAGTTTGACGAGGAGGAATTTCCATTTGCCGCTGAGTCGTTTATAGGCAACCACCTGATGAAGACTGTAGCAATGAACACTTTTCTTGAAGATAACGGGATAAAGGCGCTTGCGACGGCTATAAGGTGGGATGAGCAGACAGCGAGGGTGCTGGAGACATACTTTAGTCCAAGAGAGATCCCGCCTCACACCAGGCTGCAGGCTATACTGCATTTCAGGGAGAGGGATATATGGGATACGATACATAAATACAAACTGCCTTTCTGTGAGCTTTATAAGGAGGGCTACCGTTCATTGGGAGCTAAAAGTACAACTCACAAGAACTCCGACATCCCGGCATGGGAACAGGATCTTGAGAATACTACCGAGAGGGCAGGCCGCGGGCAGGACAAGGAAGAAGTTATGGACAAGTTGAGGTCCCTGGGTTACATGTAGTGCTTGGACTTCTGAAGAAAAGGTTTTCCGGAAAGAAGAAACGGGTAGTTGTTCTTGGGATAGACGGTGTTCCCTGCAGTCTTCTTAAGCGGTTTATCAGGGATGGCGTAATGCCAAATCTTGCAGGCTTGCAAGAGAAGGGTATCCTTGCTCCGATGACCGGCTCAATACCCGAAGTATCTTCCACTTCATGGAGCACATTCATGACCGGCGTAAATCCAGGG
>CAXMSH010000296.1:0-1873 GCA_964195875.1 Thermodesulfovibrionia bacterium | reverse complement strand
CTTATTGTGATTTTTTGGTAGGTTGTTTTCCCGACAAAGCCACACAGAAAGCCACGAGACCGCTCCTTATTCTATCATTTGTTTTGCATTAATTAATTCCTAAAGTATACCTTCAGAAATATTGTTATCTTTTATCTCGAAATAACCGTATCTACCTTTGATATTATTGTCTCTGCGTTCTTTTATCTCTGCTTTTTCCTCGTTTTAGTCTTAATTCTATTTATATTATTAGCAAATATCATGCCTTTATTTTAAAATTACCCTGCACCTCCTAAGCTTTTATAAATAAGGTATTTTATGGAAATAAATATCTTCTGAATAAGTTGCTGTGTCATTAAATATACTTTAAGGGGTTTATTTGCATCACAATACAGTAGAAACATTTTTTGGTTTCTTATTTATCTATTACTAAAGATTACCGTATGAAACATTGCGTTTTGAGGCAAGATTCAAAAACAAGGTTACAGGAAGAAAGTAAACATACCCCAATCTCTTTTTCCGCGCCGTACCAAATTCCTCTTTACCTTACCAGATAGTCTAAAAGTGTAAACACAAAGATCGTGATGCTGATATAGCCGTTCATGTTAAAGAATGCCATATCAATCCTGCTAAGGTCATGGGGCTTTACAAGCAGGTGCTCATATAACAGCAGGGCTGAAGCTATAACAATGCCTGAAAGGTATAGACCCCCCAGACCGGAAATCGGGACAAGGCTCATGAGTAGTAAAATAGTCGTTACATGGAAGATTCTTGCAAGCAGAATCGAGGTCCCGACCCCTAGCCTGCTGGGGATGGAATACAGTCCATGCGCCCTGTCAAATTCCAGATCCTGAAGCGCATAAAAAATATCGAATCCGGCAACCCAGAGCAGGACAGCAAAAGAAAGGGGCAGAACCTCCATATCGATACTTCCTCTTACCGCTATCCATGCTCCAAAAGGCGCAAAGGAGAGCGCCAGCCCGAGCACAACGTGGCTAAGAGATGTGAACCTCTTTGTGTAAGGATATAGCAGAAGCACCAGTATCGCCAGGGGGGAAAGACTGAAACAGAGGGGATTCAGCTGATATGCGGCAAGCAGGAAGACGGCAAAAGCCAGAGTAGTGAATACAGAAGCCTCAAGAGTACTCATAACCCCTCTTGGCAGTTCCCTCTTCTCTGTCCTTGGATTAAGAGCGTCAATCTTCCTGTCTATTATCCTGTTCATTCCCATAGCACCGGTCCTTGCGCCTATCATCGCAAGGGTAATCCAGAAGATCTGCCTTAACTCAGGAATACCGTCTGCGGCTATCAGAGCTCCGGTAAAAGCAAAAGGCAGTGCAAAGATTGAATGGGAGAACTTTATTAACCTCAGGTAGTCAGCTGTTTTATTTATTAATGACATTGCAACCGTTCTTATCCGGAAATATTAACTTAATAATTCCCTGTAGTCTCCACCACCGCTTTTCTTCGCAAAGCGAAGCAGTGGGGGCCTATTTCTGGTTGCCGCAGGGTGGTTCATTATTATTGCAATTTATTAGAATAATACCAGAAACAGCCTCCTTTAAAAAGCCGGGCGTTTCCCGGGAACATCTTTCATCCAAAAAACGGCAGTTAGCCGCTCTACGAGTCGTAGACTAATTTACTTAGATCGACACAGGTTATTCAATGAGTTAGAGTTAATTCATATTTCACCATTTCAGTGAAATATTAACCAGGCATAAGTTTTTGTCCTTCGGTATTTATCCGCGTTTATCTGTGGCCAAATGCTTTTTATTTGCCGGCAACCTGGCACGTCTATTATTTGATACTCTTTAAAATCCCGGTGATCTCTGATGCCGTCTTCTTCTTTTCGGCAATCTCCGACTCAAGCTCTGCCAGCCTCTTGAAATCATAT
>CAXMSH010000295.1:0-1890 GCA_964195875.1 Thermodesulfovibrionia bacterium | reverse complement strand
TTAAGGCCGATACTTGATTTAGACCTCAGACTTGGGGAGGGGACAGGCGCGGCGCTTGCCATGATGCTTATTGAGGGAGGGCTTAAGATATATAAGGAGATGGCGACCTTTGGCGAGGCGGCTGTTTCTGAAAAAGAGAAATAAGAACAAAGACAAATGAGAATATGAAAAAGATCTTATTAGCCTTTCAGTTCCTGACCATCATTCCTGTAAAAGATACAGGTGTGGTTGCTGACAGAGAGATCGGCGGCTCTGCTTCATACTTTCCGTTAGTAGGCGCGGTTCAGGGAATGCTTCTTGTACTTACTGCAACGGCGTTATCAGGAATATCCCCCCCGGGTGTGACCAACCTGCTTGTTATACTGCTTCTGATTATAACAAACGGAGCGCTACATCTCGACGGCCTTGCCGATACATTTGACGCTATCGCGTCAAGAGGGAATAAGGAGAAGAAGCTCTCAATAATGAAGGACAGCACTGTCGGCCCGGCCGGGGTAATATCCATAGTTTTTGCAATTATCCTCAAACTCTTTTTGCTTATCAGTCTTTATGAAGGCACCACCCCGTCTATTTATTATTTGCTTCTATTTTTACTGCCGGTATATTCACGATGGGTGATGGTGCCTGCGATCTTTCATGGCAAATCGGCAAGGGAGGACGGCCTTGGCAAGACCTTTATTGAGAATGTGGGGGTTAGGGAATTGTTGACAGCTACAATTCTGACTCTTGTCTTATCTTTTCTTGTGGTATTAATAATTTTTAATAATGCAGGAATGGCACATATTATTTTTTCTTTACCGGCACTTTATATTTTTTCTTTGATAGCGGTCTGGTTTAGCAAGCGAAGGTTCGGTGGGATGACAGGCGATACATTCGGTGCGGTATCAGAACTGTCTGAAATAATATTTTTGATGATGGCGGTGATATGCTTACGAAACTTTACCTGATAAGGCATGGCGAGACAGAAGGCGCTGAGACAAGACGCTACAAGGGGCATATTGATGTGCCTCTGTCAGAAAACGGGATCAGGCAGATAAAGAAGCTATCCGAGCACATAATTAAAAACAGTTCTACGGGTATAAGTTCCGTTTACTGCTCTGACCTTTGTCGTGCTGTAAAAAGCGCGGAGATAATCGCTGAACCGTTCGGAGTTAGGCCCGTTATCCTGAAGGGGTTGAAAGAACGAAATTTTGGTGCATGGGAAGGCATGTCCTTTGATGAGATAGAAGATAAATATCCTGATGAGTTCAAGGCATGGGCAGATAACCCCCTTGAGTTCAGTCCCATGGAAGGAGAGAACACGGTAGAGGTGAGGGATAGGGCGATGAGGGCGCTGGATCAGATCCTTGAAAAAAACAAAGGGGAGGAGATAGCGATAGTTGCTCATGGCGGGATAATCAGGATAATCCTGTGCGAAATTCTTGGAGTCCCTCTTGAGAATTTATTCAGGATAGAGCAGGACTTTGCAGCTCTGAATGTTATTGAGTTCTGGGAAAAGTATCCAGTTGTGAAGCTTATCAATTACGAACATACTATAATAAATAACACATGAAGAAAATACATGTCATAGGGATCGGATACAGGCCGCTTGAGAAAAGGGCAAGGGAGATTATCAGTCTGTCAGACATGATAGTATCCAATGAAGGTCTTATGGAGATCTTCAGGTCTTATGAGGATTATGAGCAGGTCAGGGACAAGATAAAAGTTGCAAATAATGTTCATGAGACCATGAACGTAATCCGCGAAAACTATAAGAAGAAGTCTGTCTCTGTTCTTGCCTCAGGTGACCCTATGTTCTTTGGCATTGGCAGGCTCCTTATCAAGGAGTTTGGCAGGGACTCTCTGGAGATCTATCCTGACCTCTCAAGCATGCAGGTCGCTTTTTCAAGG
>CAXMSH010000294.1:0-1895 GCA_964195875.1 Thermodesulfovibrionia bacterium | reverse complement strand
CACAAGGAACTGCTCTTTCTGTGCCGTTAAGTCAGGCAGTCCGCTTCCAATTAAGTATGATGAACCTGAGAGAGTCGCGGACGCGGCGCTCTCTTTAGGTCTTAAATATGTTGTGATTACATCCGTAACCAGGGACGACCTTCCTGACGGAGGGGCAGGCCTTTTTGCCATGACGGTCAAGGCGTTAAAGAAGAGAAATGTCGATTTAAGGGTTGAGGTATTAACTCCTGACTTTAAAGGCGACATAGAGGCATTAAAGACTGTTCTTGACGCCAGGCCTGACGTCTTTAATCATAACATTGAGACGGTTCCGGGACTCTACCCGGTTGTAAGACCTGAGGCTGATTATGCAACTTCTTTGAACATTCTTAAAACGGCGAAACTGCTTTACCCTGATGTAATGACTAAGTCAGGCATCATGGTTGGACTTGGCGAGAATGAAGATGAGGTATTTTCATGCATGAGGGACCTGAGGGACTGCGGATGTGACCTCCTTACAATAGGTCAGTATCTACAGCCCCGCAGGGAAAATCTGCCTGTGACTGAATATATAAAACCTGAGGTGTTTGATTATTACAGGGCCAGAGGTCTCCAAGTGGGTTTCAGGGGGGTTGCTTCATCACCACTTGTCAGGAGTTCAATGAATGCAGGGGAGATGTTTAGTGATTTAAGGTGAATTATAATAATTAATAAGATCTTATCAATAAAGATTTGTCATTCCGGCTTGTCCGGAATCAAAGAGGAGTAGGATTCATGACAAGCCTGAATGACACTTTACGAGACACTATCAGGAATTTATACAAAGATATTTCAGGAACGATTCCGGACAAGTTTACCCGCCTATGGCGGCGCCGAAGGCGACCAGGGCCGGAATGACGAACAGTTGAGTATATTACATGCAATTTCCCACACAATAACCAGTGAGCCGTTTTTAATTTAATACAGGAGATGCTATGTTTGAATTCAATAGAGTTAAACGCCTTCCGCCGTATGTATTTTCTATAGTAAACCAGTTAAAGGCCGATGCAAGGCATAAGGGTGAGGACATTATAGATCTGGGCATGGGCAATCCTGATCTTCCGACACCACAGCATATTGTTGATAAGCTTATAGAAGCCGCGCAAAACCCCAAAAACCACAGGTATTCCGCTTCAAAGGGGATTACGCAATTAAGGCTAGCCATTTGCGAATGGTATAAGAGGCGGTTTGATGTTGATCTGGATCATAATACCGAGGCGGTAATTACAATTGGATCAAAGGAAGGTTTATCACATCTGGCATATGCGATCGTTGAACCCGGGGACCTTATCCTGACCCCGGCGCCTGCTTATCCTATTCATCCCTACAGTTTTATCCTTGCCGGTGGAGATGTGAGGAGTATTCCTGTTCAGAAAGACACTGATTATTTTCAAGGCGTGGAAGATGCTTTCAGGTCAGCATGGCCAAAGCCGAAAATACTGCTTATTAATTTCCCACATAATCCTACCACAACCTGTACCGACATTGAATTTTTCAGGAAGGTGGTTGATTTTGCAAAGGAGAATAATATTATAGTTATTCATGATTTTGCGTATGCCGACCTTACTTTTGATGGCTATAAGCCCCCGAGTTTTTTAGAGGTCCCGGGTGCAAAGGATGTCGGGGTGGAATTCTTCTCATTGACAAAAAGCTATTCAATGGCAGGCTGGAGGGTCGGTTTCTGTGTCGGCAACAGGGAACTTGTTAACGCTCTCACTACTATTAAAAGCTATCTTGATTACGGCATGTTTCAGCCGATACAGATTGCGAGCATAATAGCTTTAAGGGGTCCCCAGGAATGTGTCCGGGAAATAGCGTCGACCTACGAAAACCGCAGGAATGTCTTGATAGAGGGTTTAAAGAACGCAGGATGGATA
>CAXMSH010000293.1:0-1908 GCA_964195875.1 Thermodesulfovibrionia bacterium | reverse complement strand
TTGAGGCAGGTCAATGTCATCCAACAATACGTAATGCTAAATACGGAACAATATTAAACAGGAAAATACATATCTTGAAAAATAGCATACCCGTGTAATGAATTGAGTCGAACTTCTCCACCGACAACTTGAACCATTTCCCATGAATTTTATATACAAAGTCATGTGCCAGCTTCAACCATAACACCCAAAATAGGAGCAATCCTATGTTAATTACCGAACACCAAGCCAAAACGTCACGAATTATTTCAACTGTCATTTTCATCCTCCATTTTCATCAACAATATGATTATATAGTTTTACTCAGTTATAACAGGATTTATGATGATTATCATTTGTAACTTTCACATTATAGCAGGTTTGCTGACGATTGGTTACAGGAAGAAAGTAACAGTCATGTTGATATGGTAAGACAGAAAAATTATAGTAGCCTGACCTTGACCATTGTCCCCTGCTTAATAAGTTCCTCGTCTTCAGGGATTATAATAAGACTGTTGGCACGCACCATTGAACTGAGCATGCCGGAACCCTGAGGACCTGTTGAAACAGTCACATACCTCCCGCCTTCCCATCTGGTGACGGCCCTGATAAAGAACCTCAACCCCTTCTTCTTCTTTATATCCTCCTGAAGAAGAGCATCAACATCCCTCTCTTCCTCTTTCTGACCGAGCATCTTCCTTAAGGCAGGGCCGATAAAGACCTCAAATCCGATCATTCCTGATACCGGGTTCCCCGGCAGGCCAAAGAACGGTTTGCCGTTAATCAGGCCGAATAGGTTCGGTTTGCCGGGCCTCATCGCTACCTTCCAGAACTTCTGCTCCATCCCTATCTCGTTAATCACATCCCTGACATAATCGTACTCCCCCATTGATACCCCGCCGGAGGTAACTATGAGATCGCAGTCAAGACACGACTTGAGCCTCTCTCTCAGAGAATCTTTTTCATCCCGGGCGGTCCCCATGTTCACCGGGACCCCGCCGGACTTCTTTACCTGACAAAAAAGGGAGTAGGCGTTGGAGTTGCGGACCTTGCCGGGCCTGACCTCCTCATCTATACTGATTACTTCATCTCCAGTGGTAAGAAGAGCGACCCTCGGTTTTGTTACAACATTGATCCTGGGGATGCCAAGGGATGCGAGCATCCCGACATGAGCGGAATTCAATAGAGTGCCTTTTTCTATAACAAGGTCCCCGCTCTTTATATCCTCCCCGGTCAGCCTGATATTATCTCCCGCTTCAACCTCTTCACATATTTCAACGATACCACCATTCTCTTTAGTCTTCTCAACCATTATCACCGCATCGGCGCCTTCGGGAATCGGAGCGCCGGTCATTATCTTTACAGCCTCTCCTGATCCAACTTTTGATGAGGTATCCCCGCCGGCCCTGAATTCTCCGACAATCTCCAGTTTTATGCCTGATTCAGGCAACGCGCCTTTTGTATCCGCATACTTGAGGGCAAAGCCGTCCATCGCGGAGTAATCAAACGCCGGGATATCACAATCACTGTAAACATCACCGGCAAGCACCCTTCCGAGCGAATCAATTATACTGACCTCCTCAGGAGCAAGTGTCCTGACAGATCCAAGAACAATATCTAATGCCTCTTTGAAACTTATCATTATCTGCTCTTTAAATACCTTATATGCCTTTTGTAAAATTCCAGGTCATCAATATCATCAACATCATACCAGAACGGAAGAAGGGAGAACCTGACCTTATTGTAATAGAGCTTATCAAGTGTTTTGTTCAGTACATCAGACGAATCCCATGGAATCCCCCTGAAGACCTTCTCAGAGATCTTCTTTGCTCCAACGAGGTAATAACCGCCGTCAGTACACGGACCGAGAACAAAATCTTTCTTATCAAGTTCCCTGAAAGCATGCCTTATATACTCAACAGGGATGGT
>CAXMSH010000292.1:0-1925 GCA_964195875.1 Thermodesulfovibrionia bacterium | reverse complement strand
AATTCAACAAGCTTCATTATGAGTGTTTTCATACGTGCTCCTTATTTATCAGTAATATTTTTATGAATAAAGAGAGTCGCTTATCGCATTAATTGAAGTCTTTTCATTAAATACCAACGGTTGAGCCAGTTTCTCCAGCTGTCCCTGTTTTCAATTATGTGCTTTTTATCCGGGTCGCTGAAGATATAATCAAGTATATGCAGCGAGGGAGCATATGAAGAAAACCTCTCCCTGCAATGGGCGCAGTAAGTGACAATCTGGCCTTTTGCCTGGCTTACGCGTTCTCTTGTATGTCTGTCAGTTAATGTTTTATTGCCACTTGGAGCGCATCCTCCCGCGCCACAGCATTGGGTGATCTTTTTTTTATATCTCATTTCTTCAATCGTGAAGCCTAATTGAGTCATAATCTCCCGCACCGAATTGAGGATGTCTGGTCTGTCTCTTGCTGGGCATGAATCATGGATGCTGACAATCCGGCCACCTCCTGATACACTTCTTGGAACGCCTTCTTCCAGCATAATGTCTTTTTCCAGCATCACGTCGTAAAGAGTCCGCAGTTTAATATCACTGTTTTCCCGGAATATTTTGTGGCAGTTGATACAGCCAACCACAACTTCCTCTACGCCAAGATCGGAAAATATCTTAACGGTATTGTCGAACATCTTCCTGAATCTTACCTCGTCACCCAGATCGCGGCTTGGCTTTCCACAGCAATTGAGAACAATCCCGATGCCGGGCATCGTTTTCCTTAGATACTGGTATGATTTTATTACAAGCGAAGGGGAGTATGCTGGAAGAGAACAGCCGGGGAAGAATACTGATCTCGGCACAGTTCCTCCGTTCGAAGGTTCTGGTTTTCTGCTCAAGGTGAAGAGAGACGATGTGCTCAGGTCCTGATGGATTTTAAAGCCATAGAGTTTCGGGATAACAAAATCATAGACAAAATCATCGGGAAGTGGTTCTTTTCCTGAGGATGTGAATATTTTCCTGCGGGTTTCAAGACACATATCTCCGGGATAGAGCTCCAGATGGCATACCTGTTTGCATAAGCCGCACAGTGAACATGAATAGGGGATCTCGATGTTCTCCATCGGGTTTCTCTTGAACCTCTTTGCCAGATCTTTCGGTGAGTCGCAATAATAACGCAGAAACATGCAGCTCTTTATGCATGCTCCGCAATCGTCACATGAATCTAATATTTTCTGAGTTTCTATCATTTGTAATATCTGAGTATCGGAGTAATAATTACGATTATTAATGCCAGTATGAAGCAGAACTGACAGAGCATTTTCCGCTTGGCCCTAAGTGTCCAGAAACGGTTAAGTAATTCATCAGGGGGTTGTTTATCAGGTGAGAATGTGGCAAAGGTCTTTGCTATCTGTGGAGCCAGGATCCAGACACTATGAGTTACAATTGTAAGTCCGATAAAAGCCAATATCGTTTTAACCCAGAATACTGTTAACGACAAGTCGGAAACCTCACGCCATTGCCCATGAAATGAATAATGAATCAAAGGGAAAGCAAATCCGGTAAGAATCAATACTGAGATAAAGGCAAAACATAATTTTGGCTGCAGGCTCAGGACGCTCTCCATAACCCTGTCAAACGGATAGATTAGTGGATGTCCCAGCTTTCCCCTGCGTCTGACCCAGAGCAATTGATAAAAGGGCCCGGCGACACAAAGAATAGAGGCTAGTATATGTATGTCAAGGTTGATTGAGTACAGTATGTTTTCCATTCATCACTCCTCATCGTTAATTAAATAACCCGAATTATCAGTATTAAAATGTTAAGTTCATATCTGCTTTTATAACCACGTCGTTATAATAAGTTGCAGGGTTAGCAATCTTGACTCCTTCAATAAGGTCCGCCTTCGTCATGCCGAACAATGGAATATTTAAAGGGCATCCAAGAATTGTTGCTCC
>CAXMSH010000291.1:0-1942 GCA_964195875.1 Thermodesulfovibrionia bacterium | reverse complement strand
AGCCGCCATCTCAAGGTTCAGTTCTACCGGTACTCTTCGTTTTAAAATTCTCAGGTCCCTATCCTGAATATGTCTTCTGTCCTCTCTCAAGTGCACAGTTATTCCGTCTGCTCCCCCGCGGACTGCGAGAACAGCAGCCTCAACAGGGTCAGGTTCAAATCCTCCCCTTGCCTGCCGGACTGTAGCTACATGATCAACGTTTACTCCAAATATCATTAATTACCTCCACTCACAGAATATTAATTACAATTTCCATTTAACACTTAGGAGCATACAATATTTATACTGAAAAAACCATACATGAGCGCTTAATACAATATTTCAGGACAAAATTAACGACAACCTGAAATTAAAACAGGAGTCTGCTCCTATTATTATGACCATAAATGACACGCAACCCATCTCCTGTCTCTCGCCTCTTTGT
Organism: Thermodesulfovibrionia bacterium; assembly: GCA_964195875.1. Taxonomy (GTDB): domain Bacteria; phylum Nitrospirota; class Thermodesulfovibrionia; order UBA6902; family UBA6902; genus CAXMSH01. The sequence continues at coordinate 1,518 of CAXMSH010000291.1, read as the reverse complement.
ATTCAGGCACTTTCCTGTCACAGGGTTCAAACCTCTTAGGACACCTTGGATGAAACGGACATCCGGGAGGTATAGCCAGTTGACTGGGGACATCCCCATCAAGAACTGTCCTCTTTACATCCCCTCTTATCTCAGGTCTGGGTATGGAGGACATCAGCGCTTCTGTATAAGGATGCATCGGTTCGCTAAAGAGGGCTTCTGTCCCTGACATCTCAACTATCCTGCCAAGATACATGACAGCAACAACATCACTGAAATGTTCTATGGTGAGCAGGTTATGACTGATAAAGAGATAAGCCAGCCCTGTATCCCTCTGAAGGTCTTCAAGCAGGTTCATGATCTGCGCCTGGATAGAGACATCCAGCGCTGAGAGTGCCTCATCAGCAACGATAATTTTAGGGCTTACAGCAAGTGCCCTTGCTATACAAATCCTCTGTCTCTGTCCGCCGCTGAATTCATGGGGATACCTGAAGAGAACGTCCTTATCAAGTCCGACCATATCCAGAAGCTGGATAACACGGTCTTTAATCTCACTCTTCTTAACAAGATTGTTTACCAAAAGGGCTTCCCCTATCGTGTCCACCACCTTCATCCTCGGATTAAGAGAAGCAAGGGGGTCCTGAAAGATTATCTGCATTCCCCTTCTGACATTGGAGAGTTCCCGCCCGCGTGCTGTTGTAACGTTCATCCCGTCAAAAAATATCTCTCCTTCTGTAGGTTCCATCAACTTCAGTATCAGCCTCGCAAGAGTCGACTTGCCGCAGCCGCTTTCACCAACAAGCCCGAATACCTCTCTGTGGGAGACCGAAAAGCTGACATCGTCCACGGCCTTGAGGAACCTGCGCCCCTTTGCCGGGAAATATTTTTTAACACCCTGCACCCTAAGCAGCTCTTTCATAGCTCCATCGCCCTGATGCACCGGCTGAGATGCCCGTCACTTCCTGCCGGTAAAAGCCCGGGTTCCATGCGATGACACTCTTCAATGACATACCTGCACCTGGTTGAAAACTTACAGCCGACAGGCAGTTCTCCTGCCAAAGGCACCTGGCCGGGGATCGGCTTTAGTTTCTCTCCCCTCTTGCCCGGCAATGATTCAAGGAGTCCTACCGTATATGGATGACGTGGATTCTGGAAAATATCTTTGACCATGGCCTCCTCGACAATCCTTCCGGCATACATCACCTCAACCCTCCTTGCATATTCAGCTACTATTCCCAGATCATGGGTAATAAAGAGAATAGACATCCTGTTCTCCTCCCTGAGTTCTCCGAGCAGTTCAAGAACCTGCGACTGTATAGTAACATCCAGAGCAGTTGTAGGCTCGTCAGCGATAAGCAGAGATGGCCCGCAGGCTATAGCCATTGCTATCATTACCCTCTGTCTCATACCACCGCTTAGCTGATGAGGGTACTCTTTTACCCTTATTTCAGGCGACGGAATCCGTACCCCCCGAAGTAGTTCAACCGTCTCATTCATTGCATCTTTTCTGGATAATTCCCTGTGTCTTGTTAATACCTC
>CAXMSH010000290.1:0-1957 GCA_964195875.1 Thermodesulfovibrionia bacterium | reverse complement strand
TTCGAGAGTGTGATAAAGCTTAGAAAAAGTCTTTATTGTCATTCCCGTGCTTAAGGCACCTGCTGTTTGTGAAGCTTGTACCAGCAGGTATTATAAGCAGGGAAGGAAAAACCAGACGTTGTCCCCGCATAGGCGGGGAACCAGAGAATTTATTTAATGACTGGATTCCCGATAAAAACCTCGGGAATGACAAAAAACTGCTTTTCAGGATTTATTACGAGTTTGTCAACTTTACCCTTAAAGATTTTCCAAGCCTTTAATGAGCATACAGATAATTACAGGCCTACTTATTTACCATGCTCTCCTTGATCAGGGCCTGTGCAATAACGTTTCTCTGAATCTGGTTTGTCCCCTCAAATATCTGCAGTATCTTTGCGTCACGCATCATCTTCTCAACCGGATACTCACTCATATATCCGGCACCGCCCATTATCTGTACCGCGTCAACCGTAACCTTCATCGCCACATCAGTCGCAAAGAGCTTTGCCATCGCGGTCTCTTTGCTGAAATTCCTGGCACCGCTGTCAATGAATTTAGCCGCTGAATAAACAAGCGCTCTTGCCGCCTCTATATGGGTTGCCATATCAGCAAACATATGCTGTATAGCCTGAAGACTTGCTATGGTCTGGCCGAACTGCCTTCTCTCCATTGCAAAGTTTAAAGCCTCCTCAAAGGCGCCCTGTGCAACGCCTACGCCCTGCGCGCCGACACCTGTTCTTGAATAATCAAGTGTCTTCATCGCGATAATAAAGCCGGTACCCTCTTTCCCTATGAGGTTCTCCTCAGGTATAATGCAGTCTTCAAATATCACTTCGCTGGTAGTAGATGCCCTTATCCCCATCTTTCTCTCTTTCTTCCCAAAACTGAGGCCCCGGGTACCCTTTTCAACAACAAAAACAGATGCCCCCCTTGCGCCTTTACTCTTATCAGTAATCGCAATTACAGTATATATTTCAGCCTCCCCGGCATTTGTTATCCACTGTTTAGTCCCGTTGAGAACGTAACTGTTGCCCTCACGCCTCGCAGTCGTCTGAACTCCCCCGGCGTCGCTTCCCGCATTTGCCTCTGTAAGGGCAAATGCCGCGAGCCTCTTGCCGGAAGCTATATCGGGCAGATATTTCTTCTTCTGCTCCTGTGAACCGAAAAGCAGTATAGGATAAGTTCCAAGCATGTTAGCAGCATAAGAGGTCGAAACGCTGAGACATGCCTTGCTGAGTTCTTCAATGGCGATCACAAGTTCGAGACTACCCTTACCGAACCCTCCAAACTCTTCAGGTATAGCGAGTCCAAAGAGATCAGACTGAGCAATTACCTTCATTATCTCCCATGGGAATTCCTCTTTCTCATCCAGTTCAGCGCGGACAGGGATAACCTTTTCCTCAGCTATCTTCCTGCTGAGGTCCTTTATCATCTCCTGTTCTTCAGTTAAAAAATAGTCCATTATCCCTCCTGAGCAGAAATCATCGATTTAATATGAACCTCTAACTAAAGAAATTCTTTTGTTACAATGACTTTGTATTGAAATCGATAACATATTATACCGAAACAATTTATTTTTGTTTTGTAAATCTACCATCTCAGGAGCGCTGAGGCCCAGGTAAGCCCGCTGCCAAACGCCTCAAGAAGTATATAGTCACCTTTATGGATCCTGCCGGTCCTGACAGCATCATCAAGGGCTATCGGGATAGAAGCGCTTGAGGTATTCCCATACTTGTCGAGGTTGACCACAACCTTATTCATCGGCAATTTCAGCCTGCTGGCAATCGCCTTGATTATCCTGAGGTTTGCCTGATGAGGAATTAACATCGACAGCTGGGAAGGCTTTATTTTATTGGCCTTAAGTGTTTTTAACGCCAGAGTTTCAAGAGTTCTTACAGCAACCCTGAAAGTCTCGTTTCCCTTCATCTTTATATAATGCATCTTTTTTTTGACAGACTCTTTTGAAACAGGATTCCTG
>CAXMSH010000289.1:0-1962 GCA_964195875.1 Thermodesulfovibrionia bacterium | reverse complement strand
TAACATTGATATTTTTATAAAGAGCCCTTAGCTTTAACATCTCATTTACCAGCGGACAATGCCGACACAACCAGTTTAATGGTAAGCTTGTCCTGCCCTCTCTTCTTTCCTCTTCTAGCCCTTGCCTTTCTGACCCTCACATCAAGTTCTTTTACCAAAATATAGGGAGTACTTGTCTCTATAGAGTAAAGGATGTCGCCAAGTACTCCGGCATCCGGCATCTCTGTATCAATACTGACGGTTATAACCTTGAAAGTACCGAAATCCTCCATCTTATTTACCCGTTGGCTTTTAATAGTGCCTCCGCTGCCCAGAATGATCTCTTTAACAACCTTCTGAAGGGTCGCAGAGGCTATGGAGAGCGAGGATGCCTCGATCAACTTTGCGTTATCAGCCTGCCTTTCCTCCCTCAGCAAGGCAAGCTCCTTCTCAATCTGCGGCCTTTCCGAGATCAGGGAGGTATACTTGTTGAGCAAATCCAGTTTTAGATCCCTCTCTTCACTTATCTCCGCCAGGCCCGTGCTGATTCTCATATACCCGTACTGATAGACAACCAGTCCAATAAGTATGACCATAACGGGTATCGCGATTATCAGGTTTCTACTCTTCTGTATCATCGACTGAATATGTTCCCTTCATCTTTTCTCTTTCTGTGTCCATCTTTCCTGTTTCTGTCTCGATCTTTTCTCTTTCTATCTCCATCTTTTCTCTTTCTGACTCTATCTTTTCTTTTTCTATCTCCATCTTTATCCTGAACCTGTCAGAATTCGTTTTGGCATCCCTTATAGTCGGGGAAGTAAACTCGACCTTACTAACATATCCGGAAGCGTCCAGTTTCGGCAGCAATTCGATCGCGGAACCGGCATTGCCCTCTATCTCGACAGTTTCCGCAGTGATTCTCAACTTTGTAAGGTATGCGCCATCGGGAATGATGTCGGTCAGTTCCTTGACCATGTCAATTCTCATGGGAAACTCTTCCTTGAAATTCTCTAAAGCGGCAATCTCTGAAGCTATGGTGTCAATCTCCTTCTTTAACGCCTCAACTTCCCTGGCCTCATCCCTTGTGAGGTTAATCTGGTTAGATATACTCTCAAGCCGTTTACCCTCCAACTTGATAGGATAGGCCATATGAAAAATCCATGCAGATACTAATGCTGTTATCAGTATTAATGACAGGACGACCGGGGTCTTCTCTCGCTCTATGATACCCTTCTTCAGCAGGTTGTAGCCCTGTGAATCCGGCCACATTGATTGGACAGCGCATCCTGTGGCGGCATAGGGTATCTCATCAGCCGTGCCTGAGAATTCTAGCTTTGTATCGATCCCCTCCATTGTTCTGACCGGGCTTTCAATTCGTGATTCAAGAAGACCCTTCAGTGTATCACGATTCTCACTGAATATGGCGACGATCTCAGGGGAGATACCCTCCTGACCCGCAGTATCCGATAGTACCCTTACACATTCAGAGACGGCAACAAGTCCCGACTCGTCATCACCGGGCTTCAATACGCCGGAAAGAGTCTTTCTCAGAAAACCGTCAATGAATAAAGAGCCGACATATTCATTATCACCCGCTTCAAGGATTATGTTGTCTGCATTCTGATTAGTGTGTTGATAAAGAGCTCCCAGGCCGGAAAGGCTGGCCGTTACCCTGCTTACGTTATAACCGCTCTCTTTAAGGTCATTAATGTACGGCATTACTGAAGAGGCCCTGACCGCCATAACCACGACAGTCAGCCTATCCCCTTCCTCCCTCAGCACCCTGAAGTCAAATAGCGCCTCATCCGCGGTGAAAGGGGTCAGCCTGTCCATCTCGCCTGCGATAACGCCCGCGATGTTCTCCCTTATTGTGGAAGGGAATTCAGCGGCCCTTAGTACTATCCAAGCCTTGGGGATCCCGAGAGTTATCTCAGGGTCTGATACCCCGAATTCGTTTAAGCTCAACGCAAGGGATGAAGTAAC
>CAXMSH010000288.1:0-1979 GCA_964195875.1 Thermodesulfovibrionia bacterium | reverse complement strand
GAGGGCATTCAGTGAGGCCCTGTTATTACTGATTTGCATACATCACCTTTTTGTGATGTCACTTGAGTATAAAGTCCTGACCGAGTCATTTATGCAGATACACGTTGAACCTTTCAGCCGGTCAAGGCTTTTCCTGTCCCAGTTTCTCTGGAGTTTTACAGATAATATGGTTATAAGATTTGAACCTTTTCTTATCGGATTTTATCTATTTATAAGGTTCAGAAGGCAGGTTGATGACTGACGTAATAATTTAAGGGTCCAAGGGGTCGAGGAGTCAAGGATTCAAGCGAAAAGATCAAGACACTTACGAAATCGTAGAAAACAAACACTCGAACCCTGTTTTCTTTGGGTATTAATTACAAGTTTTATATTGAATTTGAAATTATTTACTACAACATGAAAGAGTGAATTATAATTACCGGTCTGATTATGGAGGTTGATTGGAAATTTACAGCCAAACGATAAAGGAAGCCCGCTCAGCTATTGATAGAGGTGACGTCAGTCCTGTAGAACTTGTAAAAGCTGTGCTCGGAAGGATAGATGCTGTTGAAGAGGAGGTTAGCGCATATATTACTGTTAACAGGGATGATGCGGTTGAACAGGCAAAGCAGGCGGAAAAGAGCATAAAAGATGGCGTTAAGCGATCGCTTAACGGCATTCCGATAGCAGTAAAAGATAACATCTGTACCGAGGGCATCAGAACAACATGTTCATCAAGAATGCTTGAAAACTTTATCCCCCCGTATGAAAGCACGGCAACTCAAAGGCTGAAGAAGGAGGGATATATTCTTATAGGCAAAACAAACCTTGATGAATTTGCTATGGGTTCCTCAACAGAAAACTCAGCCTTTGGACATACAAAAAACCCATGGGACAGAAGCAGGGTGCCCGGCGGTTCAAGCGGGGGGTCCGCCGCGGCTGTTGCAGCGGACGAGTGTATCGCCGCTCTGGGATCTGACACAGGCGGCTCCATCAGACAGCCAGCGGCGTTTTGCGGGGTGGTGGGATTTAAACCGACATACGGTATGGTCTCCCGCTACGGACTTGTTGCCTTTGCCTCATCCCTTGATCAGATTGGAACTATTACTAAAAACGTGGAGGATTCCGCGATACTTTTAAATGTAATCTGCGGACATGACCAGCTTGATTCAACATCTGTCTCAAAGGAGATCCCGGACTTTACGTCTCTTCTGGGAAAGGATATTAAAGGGATGAAGGTTGGTTTTCCCATGGAATACTTTATCGAAGGCATGGAGAGAGAGGTGGAGGAATCTGTAAAAGAGGCGATAAAGATGCTTGAATCACTGGGCGCCATACCTGTAGAGATATCACTGCCGCATACAGGTTACGCGGTTGCGACCTATTATGTGCTCGCTTCTTCTGAGGCATCAGCTAATCTTGCAAGGTATGACGGGGTGAGGTACGGGCTTAGAACGAAGGGAAAAGACCTGCTTGATATGTATATGAAGACAAGGGCGGAAGGTTTTGGCGCTGAGGTAAAGAGGAGGATAATCCTCGGGACTTATGCGCTCTCGACCGGATACTATGATGCTTACTACAGGAAGGCTCAACAGGTCAGGACACTGATAAAGCGGGATTTTCAGAAGGCGTATGAGAAAGTTGACGTTATAGTTACACCTACAACACCGACAACAGCATTCAGGGCAGGGGAGAAGACAGAAGACCCTTTACAGATGTACCTTTCAGATATCTTTACGATATCAGTGAATCTTGCGGGCGTGCCGGCAATTTCGCTGCCTTGCGGTTTAACATCAGGCGGCCTGCCGGTTGGGCTTCAGATAATTGGTAATCATTTTGATGAGGGATCAGTCCTTAGAGCTGCTTATGCATATGAACAAAACACTGACTGGCACAGGAATAAACCTAATTTGTAGCCACTGACTTACACAGACTTAAAGAAGAAATTAAATAAGAAAATCTGGATTATCACCGATATGATTAACCGACTATCTGAACTA
>CAXMSH010000287.1:0-1989 GCA_964195875.1 Thermodesulfovibrionia bacterium | reverse complement strand
ATCAAATGAACAATACTTTCTTCCTGTAACCTTGTTTTTGCTATGAAAGTGTTGCAAGGGTTAATTGGCAAAATGCGCTTAAAGAGATGAAATCACAAATTGATAGTATATGGTTAATTACTAATTCTGGTATGGTCAAAATGGGTGCAATTGTTATGGGCGCATTCAGTTCTTTTGATATCAAAACCATTGGCTCAGAAAGTGAGATAATAATTTAAGGACAAAACTTAACTGCCTAAATATAACCAGCTGAAAAAACTATGATGTCAATTATTTGTAGAAGTCAAGAAAAGTGTTTACAGTTTAAGCCCCGCCAAATAAAAAAATGAGTCACGGCCACGCGTCTTGTCTGCGTTATACATACAAAAGACAAACTAATGCATACAGGTAGTGTAACTTTCAAATATTAATCATCAGCTTTCATAAGTCCCAAAATTGAAGAGTAGTAGGTGTACTCAACAATCTCTGAACCTTATTTCAGGTCATTAAACAAAAGGAAGCATTTTGTTTAATTGATCTTCCCTGTGGCAAGACCGCAGGGAATCTAATGCAATGAGTTATATTATTACATTCACTCGCTATACCGCATGGTATTCACTCGCTTTCCATTTAATCTCCTGAAATAGCATATTCCCCTTATTATTCATCCTATAAGATCGCTTTTTACCTGAAATTATTAATCTTTACGAATGCTAAATGTTTAAATCCTTCTGTATACTTAATTAATTGATAAGTTCCATATTATTGCTTTTTAAGTTTTGCATGTCTCGCCGAGATTTAGTAAAGGCGGAATCTTTGATCTATGACCGAGGGTCATTGCTTAGAGATAAAATCAAAAGACAACTATGAATAAAACCCCTCTATCCTTTCCAGCCCTTACCTATAGGAACTTCAGGCTCTTCTGGTTCGGCCAGCTCATATCCCTGACAGGGACATGGATGCATTCCGCCGCACAGGGATGGCTCGTCCTTAAACTGACGGACTCCCCGTTCTATCTGGGACTTGTGGGCACGGCCGGGTCAATACCGATACTGCTCTTTACACTGGCGGGCGGGGTCGCGGCTGACAGGTTCAACAAGAGGAATATCATCCTGTCGATGCAGGGGATACTCATGTTTCTCGCCTTCACCCTGGCATTCCTTGTAACTACGGAGATCGTTACTATCTGGCACGTACTGGCAATAGCATTTCTTATCGGGACAGCACACGCATTTGACATCCCGGCAAGGCAGTCCTTCTTCATTGAACTGGTCGGCAAGAAGAACCTCCTGAACGCTATCGCGCTAAACTCCGCGGCCTTCCACGGGGCAAGGATGATAGGCCCTGCCATCGCTGGGGCAGTTATAGGTTACTTTGGGATCACCGTCTGCTTTTACATTAACGGACTCAGTTTTATAGCCGCTATTATCGGTCTCTTAAAGATGAAGTTTGACGAAGATATAACAAGAAGGCCAAGGAGCAAGAGCGTCTCAAAGGAGTTAATGGAGGGACTCAATTATATAATCGGCGAACCTAAGGTATACAAACTGATCGCCCTTGTCGGGATAATAAGCTTCTTCGGCTTTCCCTATATGACCTTTTTGCCGGTCTATGCAAAAGATATTTTGAAGACCGGCGCCTCCGGCCTTGGCATACTTATGGGGTTTGCCGGTGCAGGCGCCTTTGCAGGAGCGGGAACTCTTGCGATAAGTGAAGGCATCTCAAGAAAGGACATCCTCCTTGTAGTCGCGGGGATAATCTTCTCGACAGCTCTTCTGATATTCTCATTATCTGAAACAGTATGGCTGTCCCATGTCATGCTGTTGCTGGTCGGCTGGGGAGCGGTTACTCAAATAGCAACCGCAAACAGCATTCTTCAGCTAACCGTCCCTGACAGTCTCAGGGGAAGGGTGATGAGTTCATTCACCATGGTATTCCTGGGAATGGCTAGCCTCGGCAATTTAGCGGTCGGAAGTCTGGCGTATTATCTGGGAACCAGCACAGCCCTTA
>CAXMSH010000286.1:0-1992 GCA_964195875.1 Thermodesulfovibrionia bacterium | reverse complement strand
GATGTGAAAGCGAGAAGCGTCTTTTTTCTATAGCCGTAAATTCCTATATGTTTGAAAAAATGAGTTCGTTTCGGTAAGGGAATCGAAGCACGAATCTCGAATACACCTTCAGCTGCCTCACCAGGCCGACCGGAAGCTTTTCCATAAAGCTTCCACTCATCTCTGATATATGGTATCGGCGCCCTTGAGAAATAGAGAGCGAAGCCTTCATTATCCATGACAACCTTTACAATATCAGGAGACAGTATATCCTCAATATCGGTTATCTTTTTTGCAAGGGTGCCAACTAAAGCCCTGTCATCACCGATCAGGAGTTCGACAACATCATCCACCATATCGGATTTTATAAAGGGCTCGTCCCCCTGTATATTCACTACAATATCACATTCAATATCCCTGGCAGCTTCCGCTATCCTGTCGGTCCCGCTGGTATGCTCTGCTGACGTCATAACCGCGGTCCCGCCAAAAGCCTTGACAGTATCATATATCCTCTCGTCATCCGTGGCGACAAGGACCATATCAATAAGACGGGCATGCCTGACGTTTTCATAAACATGCTGGATAATTGGTTTTTTGTTAAGGAGTGCAAGGGGTTTGCCGGTGAAGCGGAATGAGTTGTATCTTGCCGGAATTATAGCAACCGCCCTTTGCATATTATACTGTACAATAGATTATTTATTACTTCAAGAATTAATTGTAAGCAACTATATATAATAGTATGAAACTACAGGCATATGGATGAACAACCCCACAGCAGCCAGAAGTAGGCGCTTCTAAGCGAGGCTGCGAGGTATCAAAAAATAAATATGTCATTCCGGCAGTCCTTTAGCGGGAATCCAGTCCCTTATGGAAAGACTCTGGATTCCCGCTCAACAGACCGCGGGAATGACAAACATTCGAGGAATTATTTTGATTAAATGCAAGGGGGTTTTATGCCAAAGGCGATAGCGCTATTTTCAGGAGGTCTCGACAGTACGCTTGCGATTCTTGCCGTCCTGAAACAGGGGATAGATGTTACCGCTATAACGTTTCTCAACCATTTCGGATGTAATATCGGTGACAGGTCATCATGTTCCAAGGACCCGTTCTCTGCATCCATAAAGTTTGGTTTTAAGGTAAAGCTTTCACATCTGTCCGATCAGTTTCTCGAAATAGTGAAAAACCCAAAATACGGTCATGGGAAGAATATGAACCCCTGCATGGACTGCCGCATTCTGATGCTGAAGGAGGCTATGGAACTGATGAAGATGACCGGCGCGGATTTTCTTGTAACAGGCGAAGTTCTCGGTCAGAGGGCCATGAGCCAGAGAAGAGATACATTCCCCGTGATCGACAGGGAAGCAGGTGTTACCGGATATGTCCTGAGACCTCTAAGCGCAAAACTGATGAAACCGACAGTCCCTGAGGAGAGAGGCATGGTAAACCGTGAATCCCTTTATGATTTTAACGGACGCTCCAGAAAACCACAGATCGCTCTCGCGAATGAATTTGGACTGACTGATTACGCGGCGCCAGCCGGTGGATGCCTGCTTACCGACCCCATTTACGCATACAGGCTGAAAGAGTTATTCGAAGACTGCAAAGACCCTGATTCCAGGGATATAAATCTGTTAAGGATCGGCAGACACTTCAGGGTCTCTCCTGGATCCAAAATTATCGTGGGAAGAAATATTGAAGAAAACAAAAAACTAAAATTGATCGCAGACCTGGAAAATTACAGGTTGACTGTAGAAGGACACGGAAGCCCCACAACCATTATTACCGGAGTTCCTGATGATGTGACATTAAATACCGCTGCTTCTCTCTGCGCCAGATATTCAGACGCCAAAAACTTAACCTGTGTAAAGGTAACTGTCTCCCGGAAGAACGAGTCTTTTTTTATGGAAGTCCGCCCGGCTGATGAAGAAATAATACAGAACTACCGGATAGAGAAGAAAAAGAAAAGCGTGGCTCAGCGTTAATCCGAACATGTAACATTTCAAAGCAGTTAAA
>CAXMSH010000285.1:0-2003 GCA_964195875.1 Thermodesulfovibrionia bacterium | reverse complement strand
ACAGAAGGAGCCATTTGTATGACATCAGCAAACAATAGTCAAAGAAACATTCTGTTAATACCAGTCCAGGACAATTTATCGCACCTCGGAGTTAAATATCTTCATTATGCTCTCCTGGGAAAAGGTTTCCAGTCAAAACAGCTTTTCCTGCCGTATTTCAGCGCGAATAATCCAGCTATATTGAATAATTTAAAGGAGTATATTTCTAAACTAGACCCGCTTTATATTGGGTTGAGCCTGACCAGTATGGAATATCACCGATCCAGTGACTTGGCTAATTATCTGAAAAAGACCTTCCCGGACATTCCTATTATATGCGGTGGAGTGCACCCGACGGTTGACCCGGAATCATGTCTGTCTTTTGCTGATTATGCGATGGTAGGTGAATGCGAGTTCAGTCTGATCGATTTTACGAATGCGCTTATCAATGGAACAGACGTAAGAACCGTTGACAATCTTTGCTACATGGAAGACGGACAAATGAAACAGAACCCTTTGGCGCCCGCTATCAAGGATCTCGATGAACTTCCCATATTTGACCATATTCCTACTCTTACATATATACAAAGAAAAGATACAAAGGTCTATGAAATTACTAGGGACATCTATCACAGAGAAGGACGGTTTCAGGGCCGGACATATGAGATGCTCAGTTCAAGGGGATGTGCTTTTTCCTGTACTTACTGTACCAATAACTACTTTAATAAACTGTACCCTTCCAATAAGAGGGTCCGCAGGCGCAGTATCCCGAATATAATAGAAGAACTCGAACAGATGAAGCGGAATGACCATGAGATCATGCAGGTTGTCTTTCATGATTCTTCCTTTCTCATTGGGACACGGGAGTACTTTAAGGAGTTTTGCGAGGAATATAAGAAGAAGATAAAGCTCCCCTTTATTGTCAGTACTATGCCGACAACTATTGATAAGGAGAAGCTTGACATGTTGAAGGAGGCAGGCGTCAGCTGGGTAACAATGGCCCTTCAGACCGGCAGCGACAATGTTAACAAAAACATTTATAAGAGGAATTCCTACAGAAAAGATTTTCTTGATGCAGCCAAGCTGATCAAGGCCGCTAACCTGCCGGTCAAATCGGATGTAATAATGGATAATCCGTTCGAGACACCTGATGACATTATACAGACAATAGAGACTATCATGGAGACGCCCAAACCGTGTCTTTATGAGATATTTTCCCTTGCGCTGCTGCCCGGAACGGAATTATACGAAAGGGCAAAGAAGGAGTGCCCGGAAAAGATGGAAGATCCCCGCGGTAAAAACTTTATGAAATTCCAGGAGAACCACCTTAACACACTTACATCACTTGCGGTTTATCTTCCTAAATCGATTATGAAAATACTTCTGAAACTGTATAAAGCCAATTCTGACGGTAGCGGGGCCTTTAAGGTGGCATTGAGTATCGCTAAGGCTGCTTCAGCTGTTTATTATAAGCCAAAGAACCTGTTTTTCTGGCTGAAGCTTACGCGCGGAGATTCTTTTGTTGAGACATTCCGTATTCTTCCCCTGTATGTAAAAGATTATTTCACCTACAGAAACCTTTAAGAATATAGGTGGGATACCGGTGTTAATGACCTATGAAGAATAAAAATATACTGCTTATTGAAGCTCCCTACTCTTATGCAAGTGCAGGCAAGGAAGTGGTCGGTAAATACTTTCCCCTCGGTATAGGTTATCTGGCTTCATATATACGTCAGTTTGGTTACTCCGTGAAAATATTTCAGCCGTCTATGGATGAGGCGTATGATCGGGAATTAAAAGAGATCATTGCTTCGTTTGCCCCATCTGTTGTCGGCATTAGTGTAATGACACCGTCTTATCCCCGTGCAGTAGAGATCTGCGACCTTATCAAAGCTAAAAATATAGAAATTACTACGGTCCTGGGCGGTCATCATGTTTCAGCTGTTGGCGTGGAAGTCCTGGAGCAGTCTCCGAACACGGATTTTGCGGTCATAGGTGAAGGTGAGATTACCATGCATGAATTG
>CAXMSH010000284.1:0-2003 GCA_964195875.1 Thermodesulfovibrionia bacterium | reverse complement strand
ACCTGGGGACCAGTGAGAAGAAAACGCGGGGCAAAGAAGAGCACGCTTGGAAGTTACAGTTATGCCAATAAATTAATAAGGATAAATCCCATGCTCGATTCAAAGCGGGTCCCGGGGGACTACCTGAAGTTTATTATATACCATGAGATGCTGCATGCTGATCTCGGTGTTGACGCAACCAGCGGAAGGAACTTTTACCACACAAGGGAATTCAGGAGACGGGAGAAGCTCTTTGAAAACTATGAAAGGGTACTGGCGATGGAGAAGTAGGGGTTAGAGCACATAATTCATCCATTGGTTAACGTCTCGCATGAGGCGCACTATTTATCGCGCCGTCCTCCATGCTATTATTAGACTGTAATCGTTGCTATTTCATTTCGTAAAAGATTTTTCAGGCGAAGACCGCTGTCAACGGCTTGTATTCTTAATTTCGTACGGCGCAGTTTCAGGGTTAATGAGTAGACATCCCAGTTCCTTCCATAAAGTAATACAACATACGCTTGAAGAAAGAGTTGTCAGCATATTCAGCATAATCAAGGCTGAATTTTTTCCCGTCAGAGTTGTTCCACTGCAGATCGATATACTTTTTAACATCCATGAAGAGTGGTGTATCCGCAGGTCCAAATACCGCAATATCTGTTTCCAGATTCAGATTATTAAGGTTTCTCCTTGTAAAGTTTGCAGATCCCAATATGACCATGCTTTGACCATTCTTGTATTCTGCCAGAAGCATCTTGGCGTGTGACTGTTCTCCATGGGTATTGGACCACCTGACAGGTATACCCTGTCTGACCAATTCATCAGCAGCCTGCCTGTTAGGGATGCCGTTCTTCTTCATGCCGAATGCATCCTTATTGGGGTCCAGAAGAAGACGAACTGCCGCACCGCGTCCATGGGCCTTCTTCAGGGAACGAATAATATCCCTGTCTGAAAGATAAAATACCGCCATTGTCAATTTGTCACCCGCGCCTGCCTTATTTAAGGTATCGATCAGAAGATCCTTAATTTTTCTTTCAGTTAGTATCTGGACCATTGTTTCGGTATCTGCATTATTAAGCTTCGCTGTATGGTTAAGGTTTAAAGCGGGTCCTCCGGAAAAACGAAGCACCGCCTCCTCACTTTGTAAAAGGTCATACACCGCCTGACCTTTGAAGTATATTGCAACATTTCCATGAGCACTGCTCCCATCATGGGGGTTTGCAGAGGTTATCAGGGCAGAGTACCCGTCTGCGTCATCACAAATTATAACTTTACGATGATTGGCTTTGAAATTAAAGATAGCCAGATAACTCCGCAGAGTAACACGGCCTTTGCCGAATGGATTCGGTAAAAGTGAGCCGGGGCTGTTACCAAAAGGCTTCACAAAGATACGCCAGAAAGATGAATACAGAGGATTGCTGTCACGCAGCCGCTCAAGTTCAGTAAATACTACCTGAATGTTTTCAGCTTTCATTCTCTCAAAGTAAAGGTTTGTAATGCCGTTATAGACTGTATTCATAGGATCTGTGATTACAACTATCTGCATTTCAGGATATTTTAATTTCTGGGCTACAAGAGCATCTGTAATCTCTACCGTAAGCCTGCGGTAGGGAGTTTGTTCCTTGCCGATAAAATCATTGAAAAGAAACATGTCGAGCAGAACAAGAGATCTGGCCTCAGATATCATTTTGATAACCTTGTCAAAAATTTCCTGTTGGGATCGGCGTCTTCCCTCTGCATCAACCCATGTCAGATCCCTGTAAAATGCTATCTCATCAACTGACCTTAATGGACCTGCAAAGGAAAGTCCTTCAGGCAAAGGCTTATAGACGTTATAGCCTCCTACACCAACAAGGAAACATGTGCCTATAAATAACAGGCAAAGAAAAATGCGCAGGCGTTTATTTCTCAATTTATTACCATTCGCGACAAATTCTCGATTTATTCAGATGCCCAAAAAGCCGCCCGGATCGGACGGTCCGATTTAGTGATTGATTAGACTGGATTATTTTTTTACCGCAACC
>CAXMSH010000283.1:0-2005 GCA_964195875.1 Thermodesulfovibrionia bacterium | reverse complement strand
AGTAAGGTCCTCTGGCGATACCTTAAAGGCAACGTAAATAATATCAAAATCAAGCTCTCTGAAAGCGGAATTATGCATATGCGGTGATAGAGAATGCTCTACAGGATAACCGAAAAGCCCGATAATCTTTGTCTTACCGTTTATTTCCATCTTCAATTCCTTTCAAAAGACCTTCCGGTGTGGACGCTACCGGTTTGACCCTGATTCCCAGACTCTCTTCCATATCTTTAAGTGTAACATTGTCAATAAAAACCTCATTCTCACTGTCCAGGGTAACATCAGGAACCAGCAATACATCTGCATCGGTTTTGCCGATTACAGCCTTAAGTATGTCCCTGGCTGTCAGGAGACCCGTAACAGTAACAGACTGACCGAAAAACCTGTTATCAACCTTGAAAAGGTCTATAGATAACCCCTCTATCGTTCGTAACTTATTGACAAACTCCTCCAGAAAGGGCATGAAAGAGACACCAGTGAAGAGGGCGATCTTTATGGGATTTATCTTTTTTGGAAGCTTCAGTTTCTTTGCCGAATAAAGGAAGGAGGGTATTAATCCTACACCGTTCTCGATTTGTGAGAGATCACCGTATTCCTTCAGCGAAGGGAATGGTGTGCCCGCCATAATATAAAATTCGTCAGCAGGATATACGAGCGGATCACCATGGCGTTTCTTGAGACGCCTCCTTATCTGTTTCAGTGTCTCGATAACTTTTAATGCCTCAGTATCCTTGAATGTGGCAAACTGAGGTTTTCTGTATTTTGTTATCCCTGCGGGGACTACAGCTATTGAGGATACATAAGGGTAGAGCCGCTCCAGGTCTTTGATCGTTTTTGTCAGCTCTTCGCCGTCGTTCATGCCCGGATATAATACTATCTGAGCGTGTACTCTTATCCTCTTTGATGCCAGTTCCTGCAGTTCCTTAAGTATATCCGGGGCCTTGGGGTTACCAAGCATTTTTCTTCTTAATTCATTGTTTGTTGTGTGAACAGACACATAAAGCGGACTTAATCTCTGTTCGAAAATACGCTTTTTGTCAGCGCGTGAAAGGTTTGTGAGTGTTATGTAGTTGCCGTAGAGGAAAGAGAGACGGTAATCGTCATCTTTAATATAGAGGCTTTTCCTCATCCCCTTGGGGAGCTGTTTTATGAAGCAGAATACACATCTGTTCTTGCATGATTTTATTCTGAAAGGTTTTATTTCTATCCCAAGGTTTACCCTTTCTCTTTTTATCTTTACCGGGAAAATATTATCTCCCCTGCGGATACTTAGATTAACAGGCCCCCCTTTAAGGTGATACATATAGTCTATTACATCATGTACAGGGTTGCCGTTCAAAGTAAGAATGATATCGCCTTTTTCAATGCCTGCCTTATCTCCTAAACCTCCCTCTGTAATACTATTAATAGTTACGTTCATGGTGTTATGGTATGAGGGAATTAATGGTATCCGGTCTCTTCGTTGAAGTGCCGTTTAAGTTTATTATTAAATTACTCCGAGCAGATTAATATTATCTCACTTTCGTACATGCAAGCATAAGTTGTCATTTTGACCCTGGTCGCCCCTGGTCGCTCGCCTCGGGGCCTGTCTCGCCAGTAGCGGACGAAGCAACGGGCCTCTGGCGCTGCCTAAGGCAGGTGAAACCTCGCCTGAGGCGGGTAAACTTCGGCGTCGCCATAGGCGGATAAACTTGTCCAGAATCATTCATATTGTGATTCCCGACCCTCCAAAAAAACGGCGGGCAGGCAAGCGGGAATGACAGCATTATGATATAAAATTATTTATAGCTTTTTTAAATTTTTTTAAAATGAAACAATATTATTATACACTTTCCGAGCCGGCAATCTTCATGCCTTTATAAACATATTGAAGCCCTGAAATAGTTGTCAGCAGAGCTACGAGGAAAATGAAGAGCTCCGGGACCTCAATTCCATTCTTTAAGTTCAGTGTGATTAGAGCAAACCCGATCAGAATGAACTGCAGCGCGATTGTCAGTTTGCCGAGAAC
>CAXMSH010000282.1:0-2013 GCA_964195875.1 Thermodesulfovibrionia bacterium | reverse complement strand
CTGGAATCCCTGGTCGCCTTAGGCGCCGCCTGAGGCGGGTAAACCTCGAACCCTATTTACCATTATTTACTTGATTTTTCTTTTATTTTAAAGGATAATAAAGGGTAACTGATAAATAATATTACAACAACATACATAAATCGCGATCTATATAAGACAGGGTGAAATGTCACAAATATAGTCCTTAAGTCTATTATTCGGCAAGTTTAATGTAAATAGTTTTAACATGGGAAATTATGTTTGACTACAGCACATTACAAAAAATATGCCAAGATCTCGCAGGGATAAAAAGTACTGATGAGCTGTACGATTATGTCGGTGTTGCTTTGTCCTCAGCGCTGGACTTAAGTAGAATCTTCCTTATTTCGTCTCTATCCGGAGGGGGCTACGAAGTTGTTTACAGCAACCCCATCAGGGAGAAGGGAATTAATAACCACGGTGCGGATACGGGTGAAGTGGTATTTGATGAGGACTCTTTGATCTCCAGATGCTTTAAAGATACCGGGGAAGCCATTGTTAAGGACGTTTTATCAAAGAATAATTCGAGTAACAATAAAGCGATCGAGGAGATAGAGCAGCTTCTCAAACCTGATTTGGTGGGGGCTGTTGTCCCTGTTTTTGTTGACGGCGGGCTGGCTCTGTTAATTGTGCCTGGAGAGAAGTTATCAGGTGGTCACTTAACAGAGAAAGACTTATCTTTTCTTGGAATTGTTGCTCACCAAACGGCTGCAGCTTTACATATTATAAGACTTAAAGAAGAGAAGCTTAACTCTTCAAGACTCTCCTCAATAGGCTTGTTGTCTGCGTCTATTGCCCATGAGATGAGAAATTCTCTTACTTCACTCAAGACCTTTGCCCAGTTGTTCCCGGAGAAATATAACGATCCTGACTTCAGGTCCACTTTCTGCAGAATCGTTCCTGAGCAGATGGAATTAATAGAGGGACTACTTAAGGATTTCCCGATTTTTTCGATAAAAGAGACCGTTACAGCTTCAGAAACTTTCAACCTGACTGAAACGATCGACGAGTCTATTGATTATGTTCAGGCAAGGCTCAGACTTAAAGAAAAGAATATTGTTATCGAGAAGAGATACGGGAATAATGTAATTAATATGTCAGTTAATCCCGTAATGTTGAAGTATGCGTTTATAAATATACTGGATAATGGATGTGAGGCGATGGACTGTAAGGGTGATTTGAGGGTTAAGGTTGATACGAACGGCGTCCTTGTAAAAATATTGATCCAGGATTATGGGGAAGGGATATCTTTGGAAGATATTAATAAAATATTCGATCCTTTTTATACTACAAAACATTCCGGGATCGGGCTTGGGCTGGCTATCAGCAAAAGAATTATAGAGGGTTATGGCGGCGGTATAAGTGTCAAGAGCAGGTTGACAGAGGGGACGGTTTTTTATATATCACTGCCTGTTAACAACAGAGAAATGAAAGAGTTTAATACGAGGTAGTTTATGGAGCTTATTGCCATATTAAGCGACAGGGAAGATGATCTTGTTACCAGGTTGAAAGGGCTGCTGCACGAGTATACGACCTATCCTGTCAGGTCCCTTGAAGAACTTGTGAATCTGCAGCATAACGTCCCGGTCAATCTTTTAATAATAGATACCTCGTCTTACAGATTTTCTTCACTGGCAGATTTAATTAAAAGGCTTGATGATGAAAAGGCAGTGATTCTTTTGAGGGAACAATCCGACACCCCTCCTGAATGGGAATTACCTTCATCTGTTTATGGTTTGGTTAATATCAGTAAAATTGCAAAAGAACTCCCTCTCATGGTTGACAGTGCCCTGGAAAAGCAGAGACTGAAGAACGAACTTTCATTCCTGAGACGGGCTAAAAAGGATTCCAAACAAATACAGAATTCTTATAATGGCGTCCCCGCTAATGGAGTTAGATATCTTAAAGAGAAAGTCCTTATTAATTTTGCCAAGGTGCTGACTGCGAGTTTTGATATGAGTAAGCTTCTGAGTCATTTTATGGATTCGATTATGG
>CAXMSH010000281.1:0-2030 GCA_964195875.1 Thermodesulfovibrionia bacterium | reverse complement strand
AGCTCAACCTTTCTCTGGCTCCTGTTAACAAAAAAAAGGAGCAGTCCAGAGGATAGTGTCAGCAATAATGATACGCCAAACGCTGAGGCGTCCTCCCCTTTATAATAGAGGGAAAACAATAGAGGTAACAGCATGAACCCTGAAGAGAATATCAATACAATGCCGGCAAGGTTTAAAACAAGGCGGATATTCATTGAAGGAGTTTTTCAACCTGCTTAATAGAATCTTTGAGGGTAAATACGATCAGTTTATCGTTATTTAAGATCCCGTCACTCCCCGAAGGTATGATAACATGGTCATCACGAATAATAGCGCCTATGAGGGCCCCCTTTGGAAGCTCAATATCGCTAAGGGTCTTACCGATGATTATTGAACCCTCCTTAACCTCTGCTTCCATAATCTCGGCCCTGCCCTCCGCAATTGTTGTCAGTGATAGAATATTGCCGGCCCTGACATGCTTGAGGATCGAACTGGCGGTAATCAGACGGGGACTCAGGACCGTCTCCAGTCCCAGATTATTTGCAAGCTGCAGGTAGTCAGTCCTGTTGACGATGGTGATTACTTTTTTAGCCCCAAGGCTCCTGGCAAGAAGTGACGCCATAATATTCACCTCTTCATTATTGGATATCGCCGCAAAGATATCCATACCTGAAATATTCTCCTCCTGCAGAAGTTTTTCATCAGAACCATCACCGTGGAGAATTACGCTCTTAGTTAGTGACTTCAGAAGAAACTTGCACCTTTCTGAATCCTTCTCAATAACCTTGACCATCAGCCCCCTATCCTCCATGGTCTTGGCAACATAATGCCCTATCCTTCCGCCGCCGGCTATCATGATACTCCTGGCAGGTCTCGTTTCAGCCCCTATCCTCCTGCAAACCGGCTCTATATTCTCAGACTTTATGGCCAGAAAGATTACGTCGTCCTTCCTGATCGTATCATTGCCTTTAGGAATTATAAGCTGTTTTCCGCGTTGAATCGCCCCGACGAGGATCTTTGGATCGTTAAGGTTGAGGTACTTCAGGGCCTCGCCGATAAGTTTTGAATCAGCAGGCACCCTGAATCCTATAACCTTTACCCTGCCGTCTTCAAAGTCTTCCAGATCAGTCGCAAAAGGCGCCTCGATAAGTCTGATAACGGCCTTGCCCGCCTCAACCTCAGGACTTATAGCAGGGTTAATCCCAAGACTATTTAACAGCGGAAGGTTGGATATATACTCAAAGCTCCTTATCCTCGCAACATTCCTGGGTATCTGGAACATGACCTTGGCAACGAGACAGGCGATCATATTGGTCTCGTCCATGTCAGTAACCGCAATGAGTATATCCGCCTCATCAGCTCCCGCGTCTTTTAGTACAGAAGGCACACCGCCTTCACCTTCCACCACGGAAACATCAAGAGCTTCGGATACCCTTTTGAGATTTTCCTTGTTCCTGTCGATTACAGCAACCTCAATACCTTCAGCCGTCAGAAACTTCGATATCTGAAAACCGACCTCACCGGCGCCAACTATAATTACTCGCATGGTGACAATTATATCACATGAGAAACGGTAGTTAAAGACAAGGGACAAAGACAGTTCACGGTTGACAGAATAAAGACAGAGAGGCTCTTCCGGCCTGTCCCGACTTGCCGGGGGAATTGTGTGGGTATTAATGTGTAATAAGATGCTTTAAATATGGATTGTCATTCCCCATTCATCCGGAATGACACTTTAAAAAAGTGTAAAGAAGCGTTAGGGACAGTAAACTAGGAACCCTTTATTGTTTTCCCTATATATGATTCTGTGTAAGATCTTTCATCGAGGAATTTGGCAAAGGTCTTCTTATCATGTGATTTCATATATGCTTCTTCACGTGAAATAATTTTCTGCATCAAATAATCCATTATTGTCTGGTCAAGCAGCTGCATTCCCTCGGCCTTGCCCATCTAAATAACAGAGGGAATCTGATGGGTTTCCCCTTCCCTGATTAAATTTGAGACAGCTACAAGGGCAAAAACCTTATGTCATTTTCTTAAAACCTGATATG
>CAXMSH010000280.1:0-2037 GCA_964195875.1 Thermodesulfovibrionia bacterium | reverse complement strand
CAATCGACTTGGTGGTTTTCCGGAACAGATGGAACCCCTTAGCCTCTTCACACAGACGCCGATCGGCATCGCGCTTGTTGCCAGTGCGATCCTGTATTTCATTGTATTCGGGAAGTATATACTTCCCAAAAAAGGCGGAGCCTCTGAGGCTGATTTGATTCCTTCCGATATTGCGGACACCTATACGGAAGCCTGCACTCTTCATGAAATACATATTCCGGAAAGCTTTAGTGATGCAATGACTCTCGATGAATTAAAGATCAGACAGGACTATCAGGTAACGGTAGTCGCCATTTCCCATACAAAAACAAATAGCAAGATATTTGCACCAACACGTGAGGAAGATATTTCCGGTGGTGATGATATAGCGGTGATGGGCTGTCCTGATAAGGTCAATAAATTTTCCGCTGATTTCGGGTTTGCACTGAAGGAAGACATTGATATATTTGCCGAGGACCTGTCTCCAAACAATGCCGGGGTTCTTGAAGGTATTATTACGCCGCGCTCAGAACTTGCGGGAAAGACATTGCGTCAGATTCGGTTCAGAAAGACATACGAGGTCAATCCCATAATGATCTGCCGTGGTGGTGTATGTTCATTCGGTGATATGTCTGATAAAGAGCTTCAGCCCGGCGATGCCCTTCTTCTGTTTGGCAGGTGGGAAAAATTCCACATGTTAAAGGGCAAGCAGACATTTGTATTTACCACAGGTATCAAGGGCGAACTCATGAGAACGGAGAAGGCAAAAACAGCGGTAACATGGCTTGTTGTCGCCATAGGGCTGGTCCTTGGTTTTAATCCATTAATGGCTGCTCTGGGCTATCCGGATTTGAAATTGTCCCTGTCTGTATGTCTTCTTACCGGCGCCCTCGGTATGATCCTGACGAAAGTCATGTCTGTTGATGAGGCGTATAAATCCGTTGACTGGATGACCGTTTTCCTGCTTGCGGGGCTGATTCCTCTTGGCCTGGCATTTCAAAAAACAGGGACAGCTGAATACATTGCGACCACAATCATGAATATGATCGGAGATGTTCCTGTAATAGTATTTCTTGCAGTTGTAGGGATCATGACATCCTTCTTTACGCTTGTGGTCTCCAATGTGGGCGCCACGGTCCTGCTTGTCCCCCTTGCCATGACAATGGCTATCAGGGCAGGTGCTGATCCTCGCCTGACGGCGCTTGTTGTGGCTCTGTCAGCGTCTAACACCTTCATACTGCCAACCCACCAGGTTAATGCCCTTGTAATGAGGCCCGGCGGTTATAAAACGGTTGATTATGTTCGGGCAGGCGCGGGAATGACGATATTGTTCCTTGTAGTTATGCTGACTATGCTGTATTTTTTTTATTAGGCCTTAAACAACTGAAAAAATGAAGACGCTGTAACAAAAGAAGTTGCAGCGTCTTTTTATTCCCTCAATCGGTCATTCCCGTATTCCTTTGAGCGGGAATCCAGAAGCAGTGATTTGAAAGACCACTGGATTCCCGATAAAAAGATTTGGGAATGACAGATCAGACACAAGAGAATCAATTCGCAATAATATATGTTGCTTTGTATAGTAATAGCATAGAAATTGATTAATATTACGGTCAGGCTGAAAAAAAGAAAAAATGTACTTCCCGATTGCTAATATAGAAGTTAACCCTTTCATCCCTCCGGCGATAGCTTTTGTTATATCATTCTTTACATCAATGGGGGGAGTCTCCGGCGCTTTTCTGCTCCTGCCTTTTCAGGTGAGTGTTCTCGGCTTTAATACTCCTGCGGTCAGCGCTACAAATCAGCTTTATAATATCGTTGCGATTCCCAGCGGGGTATACCGGTATATTAAAGAAGGGCGCATGGTCTGGCCATTAACCTGGGTTGTCATTGTCGGCACTTTGCCGGGTGTTCTTATAGGGGCAATAATCAGAGTTCAATATCTTCCTGATCCTCGAAATTTCAAGATGTTTGTTGGATTAGTTCTTCTCTATATAGGTTCCCGATTACTCAAAGACATACTGAAGAAAAAAAGGATTCAAAAAGGCAAGTTGTCCGCGG
>CAXMSH010000279.1:0-2045 GCA_964195875.1 Thermodesulfovibrionia bacterium | reverse complement strand
GAAGTTTCTGATCGATGAACCAGCTTCCCGCCTGCTTTCCAGATAGCATAACTTAATGTAATATATAATATAATATATTGTAATATATTGAATTAACGGTATAATATACCCTACCTTATCTATTATATGATCTAAAATAGCAGTATGAACCGTTTGACAAAATATGTGGTTTCTGATATTTTTCACACTTAAATTTTAATCATAAGAAATGCAGTTAATGTCAAAAGCTGTATGAAAAACGAAAATGACATATGAAACCACAGAGGGCACAGAGAAAAACTCTGTGTTCTCAAAAAATATTTCTTTTAATAAGATATTCGAAACTCAATTATTAACCTATCTAAAGGTAATGAGAAAGAGATAGGATGAAACGGTTAATAATTGAGGAGAACGCAGAGAGGAGAGTTGAGAATATTTCATAATATATTGATATTTAATATTTTCTCTGTGTTCTCTGTGGTTAAGTTTTTGACGGAATGTAATGATAAAGGGGGCAATAAGATGAATAACGCTAAGATAAGACTGGTCGGGGGGATGCAGTTTTCCGGTAAAGCGGATTCAGGGCATGAGGTGCTCATGGATGCCCCTGCTGCTGTCGGGGGTAATGATAAAGGCTCAAGACCCATAGAACTCCTCCTCATATCATTTGGAGGGTGCAGTGGGATGGACGTCACCTCGATACTTAGAAAAAAGAAGCAGGATGTGACAGATCTTGAGATAAATGTGCAAGGGGAGCAGGCCAGTGACTATCCACACAAGTACACCTCAATCCACATAGAGTACCTTATAAAGGGGCGGGATATATCCGAAGAGGCTGTTAAGAGGTCGATAGAGCTTTCTCTTGATAAATACTGTGCTGTCGGCGCAACTCTCGGTGCGGCCGCTGAGATAACCCATTCATACAGTATTATTAATGAGTAGCAGGTCTTCACGGTATCCGCGTTACCTGCATGAAGGCTGTAATTAGTTATGCAATTATTGAAAAATATTCAAAAATCGGCAGCAACACTGGGCCCTGTAGGTTTTATCCCCTATGCGCCCGGGACGTTCGGGACCGCGGCTGCCTTCCTGTTGGTACTATTATTCAAACCCGGTGATATGGTGCTATTTATGGTTCTGTTGCCATTAATCCTGCTTGGGGTGCTGGCTTGTGACAGTGCTGAGAAGATACTGGGAAAGGACAGCGGACAGATAGTATTAGACGAGTTTTGCGGGTATCTGCTTTCTGTCATTTTTTTGCCGAGAAATGCGCTCATTCTTTTTGCGGCGTTTATTCTCTTCAGAATCTTTGACATTATCAAGCCCCCGCCTATAAAGATACTCGAAGAACTGGTTCCGGGTGGTGGTGGGGTTATGGCTGACGATATAATGGCGGCGGTATATACGAATATCTGTCTTCAGGTATGGTTGAGATTATTTTAGGCGTATAGAGCAAAGAGCAGAGGACAATTACACAAAGGTACGAAGACTTTAATATCCGCTTATTATGATTTCCATTTTGACTTTTCTGTGTTATGCTATAAAAACGTAAAATCACCTTTATATAATAAGTTAAGAAGACAAAGGCTTTGAGGTCTTTTATAGCGATAGAACTGCCCCTTGCGATCAGATCTGCTCTTGCGGAATTACAGCAGGAGCTTAAGATGTGTAACGCCGATATAAGGTGGGTAAAGCCCGACAACATACACATGACACTGAAGTTTCTCGGTGAAGTAAAAGAGGACAGGATAGACGGAATTGTCAATGGTATCAGGGATGTCTGCGGCAGGTATGGCCGGTTAAGACTTGAAGTGAGAGGCCTGGGAGTCTTCCCGAACAGACGGTCCCCAAGGGTCCTCTGGGTGGATGTCACTGGTGATGGGATGCTGGCCGGGCTTCAGAGGGATATTGAAGGAGCCATGGCTTTGGAAGGTTTTAAGAAGGAGAAGAGAGGTTATACACCTCACCTTACCATGGGGAGGTTCAGATCCTTAAGGGAGAAGGACCACCTGTTTGAAAGAATAGATCAGCTCAGTGATAACAGTCTCGGTGTTATGGATGTGAAG
>CAXMSH010000278.1:0-2056 GCA_964195875.1 Thermodesulfovibrionia bacterium | reverse complement strand
GATAAGACCGTCGTTAAGTTGCTGCAAGGTGAGAGCATCGTTTCTTTCATCAAGGGAGTCGATCGCCTGCTGTATCTAGTCGTCATCCTCTGGCTGCTCATCGTCTACCTGGACCTTGTACTCAGTTTTTTCCCCTGGACCTTTGCCGCCGCCGCCAGCCTCTACGAGCTTATCATCGGTCCACTGAAAACCTTTGGCACAGCCTTTACTGAGTATCTCCCAAATCTGTTCTTCCTTGCTACCATAATAGTCGTCACTGTGTACATTTTGCGCACGATCAAGTTCTTCTTCTCAAGGGTTGAGTCCAAAGCGATCACCATTAAGGGATTCTACTCAGACTGGTCAACGCCCACATTCCAACTCGTCCGTATTATCGTTATTGTTTTTGCCGTTGTGGCCGCATTCCCCTACATCCCCGGATCAAGTTCACCGGCCTTCAAGGGTATATCCATCTTTATGGGGGTGATCATTTCCCTTGGTTCAACCTCGGCAGTAGCCAATATTATCGCAGGACTGGTCCTCACCTACATGCGTCCTTTTATGGTTGGCGACCATGTAAAAGTCGGCGAAACCGTCGGCATGGTAACAGAACGGAGACTTTTGTCTACTCGCATCCAAACGCCCAAGAATGAAATGGTTGCCATCCCGAACGTCTACCTCGTGGGAAACCACATCATCAACTACAGCTACATGTCAAAGGAGAAGGGGCTGCTCCTGCATACTGCGGTATCAATCGGCTACAATGCTCCCTGGCGTGTGGTGCATGACCTGCTGATCAGTGCCGCCCTTGATACGGCATATATACTGAAACAGCCTAAACCATTTGTCCTGCAGACATCACTGGAGGACTTCTATATACGTTACGAACTCAACGCTGCCACCGATCATCCGGAGAGTAGGCCGCAAATCTATTCTGAACTCCACCAGAACATACAGGACCGCTTCGCCGGGGCGGGCGTTGAAATCGTATCACCTCACTATCGTCAGATCAGGGGCGGCGGCGCTGACGCGATACCTGACGTGTCCGGTGGAGAAGAAAGGTGAATTGTGGCGAACTGGTTTTTATAATCTCATCTGTTATAAAAAGGAGATAGTGAAGCTCCCCGCCTACAGGGCGGGACATCAAAAAGAATAACTTTATTTATGATAATGCAGTCTGTATTCCCCTCTTTGGCAAAGAGGGGCCAGGGGAGATTTTTAAAGAAATTATTCGTAAAATCCCCCTTAATCCCCCTTTTCCAAAGGGGGAGACTTGAAAGGAGAACTTTTCATCCCCGTTTACAAAACGGGGTATTCAAGTTAATTTCTTCATAAAATAAGACAGGAAGGGATAATAGGCCATGACATTAACGAAGAAACTGTGTTCTGAATTTATTGGTACATTCTGGCTTGTACATTAGAGGAACAGGATACTTCCAAACGACAATTTCACCATATCAGTAACCTAAAACCTTATCTTGATTCCAATAAGAAATAATTTAAACATCTGGTTGATGGAGGGGCTGCTGATAACCTTTGCCTGAGAGCTGCCCTTGATAAAGTGCTTGCCCTGGGAGATTTCTGGAAAACGTTGTATCAATGACTTCAGCACTGAGTGACTCGATAAAATAAATTGTTATATCCAGAGCATTATGCCTGATAAAGATAAATTACCAATACATGTTTCGTTTTTTGAAGGAAAGGCCATTCTCCATCTGATTTCCCTGGTGATTTTATTTGTCTTGCATCCTTTTGTTCCCGGAGAGGTTATCGGAGTTAAAGTTGTAGATATCTTTTTCACTATTATTCTTCTTTCAGGCATGTACGCGGTTAGCGACAGGAAATCTCTTCTTTATTTTGCACTTTTTTTTGCTATTACCGCCTTTGGCACAGGAATTCTAATCTATTTTATTAAAACCCCGCTTATTCTCTTAATAAGGTACATTTCTTATATTCTTTTCTTTTTTATTGTTATTTTAGCTACTTTGTCTCATTTGTTAAGGGCTGAAAAAGTTACGGCCGACATAATATATGGATCAATCTGTATTTATCTGCTTATAGGAGTTATGTGGGCCAT
>CAXMSH010000277.1:0-2069 GCA_964195875.1 Thermodesulfovibrionia bacterium | reverse complement strand
CAGAACTTTACAAGAAATGCTGTCCCTGGAGTCTAAAAATATTATATGCTAAAATCTTCTATGAAGAAGAACATTATATTCGTTATTTTCATGATCGCCGTATTACTTCTGCTCATAACCATCTCCGGGAAGAAATTTCCCCCACTACCCGGGGATGCGGACCACTTATCAATTGACGATACAGAAGTGTGTTTAGGCTGCCACGGTCCCGGAGAGTCCAGCCCGACGAAGGATTCTCATCCACCAAAGTTTGAATGTTTTAAATGCCATAAATCACAAGAATAGGGTTCCAGGTCGTAGCGACTCATAGGTCGGTTCGACTAAACTGCGACTCGTATCGAGATTCAAGGGGTCAAGCCTGCCGGCCGGCAGGCAGGGATTCAAGTGTAAAAATTAATAGAAAAAATCGGTATTGGAATAGATACAAGATGCACGATACAGGATACAGGATGAAAAATCATTCCAACCTCTTTGCTTCGTAAAGCGAAGCATTGGGGGCCGATTATTTGACTTTTGATTCTATTCTTTAATCTTATCTCTGAACCTTTGTACCTTTGTGCCTTTGAACCTGAGTAGTTACTCATATCTTTAACTGTTCCGAAGGTGTAAACGTGAGCCTCCTGACGATGTGCAGCGCAATAATCGTTGAAAGTCCGGTTGAACCTACAAGGAGCAGCATTATGACTATCTGATACTTTATCGCAATCAAAGGGTCTATACCTGCCAGAACCTGGCCGGTCATCATACCCGGAATAAATACAATACCCACGGTCATCAGGGCATTTATAGAGGGTATCATACCGGCCTTCACCGCATCCCTGTAATTTTCTGCTGTGCTTTCTCTAGCGCTGGCCCCCAGTGATAAATACTGTTCAATCCTGTCTCTCTCCTTCCTGATCCCATCGAACCAGTTGTTCATCGCGATTGCAAGCGCGTTCATGGAGTTACCAACTATCATTCCTCCGATAGGGATAAAATAGATGGGTTGATACCATGGCTTAACCTGTATTACAACTGTCATTACAAAGAGGTTTATAACTGTATAGCTGAGAAAGATCGAAACCAGTACAGGCAGAAAGTATGGGACCTTTTTCTCTTTAACACGGCCTGATATCGTTATGGCCGCAAAGATTATCATAAACGTAAAGAGCGAGAAGATTACCCAGGGACTCTTGATGTCAAAGACAAACTTCAGCACATAACCGAGCAGGAAGAGCTGTAGAAACGTTCTGATGGTTCCAACGATAAGGTCTCTCTCCAGTCTGAGCCTTAAATACATAGAACATACACCGGTGAGGATAATCAGCAGAGTCGTTAAACCGACATTCAGCCAGGAAATATTTATGATTCCGTTATTCATAATATTTTGGCTTTACTGGCTTTTGTGTGGAAAATTGCATGTAATATCCTCCTCTGTTCGTCATTCCGGCTTGTCCGGAATCGTGTTGCATGATGACTCCCGGCAAGCGGGAGTGACAATAATTCTGGATCCGGTATAACAAACCTTATTGATAGCATATTATTAAACAATTCTACCCAGACTATTCTTTGAAGAGCCATTGTTTACTCTCAGCTCCGGACTTCCCTTAATTGTCTGTCCCTGACCTCAAAGAGGCGGCAATCAGAAAATGAAGAGCTCACATCACCATGAGTAACCATTATTACAGTTACCCCTGAGGTTCTGGTTAGAGATTCTATCTTCTGCTCAATTATCTGCCTGTTCTTTTTATCGAGCGAAGCTACCGGCTCATCCAGCAAAAGGACTTGAGGCATGAGAATCATTGACCTTATAAGGGCAATTCTCTGTTTCTGCCCAATTGATAATTTATGGGCATCAGCTTGAAGCGGCAGGTCCAGCCTGAAAAAATCAAGCCATTTCAGGCTATTGACCCTGTCAAATATTTTGCCTTTATGAGCGTTGAAATTGAACGGGAAGGTAATGTTCTCCTCTATTGTCCCTTCAATCATTACAGGAATCTGGGGAAGGTATATTATGGAGCTTCTCAGTTCCTCTATCCTGAAGTCCTTCAGCTCTCTGTTATTGAAGAGTATTTTCCCTTCTGTATAAT
>CAXMSH010000276.1:0-2079 GCA_964195875.1 Thermodesulfovibrionia bacterium | reverse complement strand
CTCTTTTATGCCCGGTCTTTCAGTATCTTCACCTATACCCTCAAGAATCAGTCTTACTCCTTTTTCTATCTTCTTTCTGTCCATTTTATCTCTATAATCTTATCTAACCATTAATCCAGGGAGAACTGCTTCAAGCGCATCAACGGAATGTACCGGATGACTGTCAGAATTTATTGCCCTGTTAAACAGCTCTTCAGCATTATCTGCCGCGTCAGACTCACTGGCTCCGGCATAAGAAGCCAGAAGCTTAGTAAAAGTGGGGATAACAATTGCCTTATTATCTTCAACAGCTTTTCTCACCTTATCGATGTTCTGATACAACATACCGCGCCAGCCCTGGTGCACAAGTTTGGTCACGGTAGCAGGTCCAACTCCGCCAGTCTCTAATGTGCAGGCAGCGGCCTTTGAACGGGCCGATGGATCAACATCGCCATAAGGTTTCCTGCCGTCTTTTCTGAATGATGTTGACGCGTCAATGATCAGACAACCCTCTTTCAGCATGTCTGACGTAAAGAAGAACTCCGTGTCAGGGTGGATCCTGTAAGGATGAAAACCCATACATCCAAAGATTATGTCGGCGCGTCTTGAAAGCTCGGTATATATTCTCAATTGAGTCTCCTTATCAGCAGAACCGCCTGAGCCGGTACGTGTATGTAAGGGACCTAATGCTGTAGCGTCAAGGCGCTTTAAAAGATTAAAGAGCGGTTCTCCGACTATGTTGCTTCTGCCGGCAACGAGGACCTCAAGCCCTGCAAAGCTGGCTATTCCGTCAGGCCGCAGTCTGGCCCCTTTTTCTCTGAATAGATAAACGCTTGCCAGATCCACCATGCCGCCGGGAGTACAGCAATCGTAATAACGTTCAGCGCCTAATGACATGAGTCCAAGAGTGACCTGATTGAGACCGTCACCATCTTTTGCTGTATTTATACGGTTACAGAGAGCGGTGGTATCAATGATATCACCCGCTTTTCCTCCAAAGGGGAGCTGGAACATAAGGATAGAGATGGAATTGTCATTATTCCATTTCTCAAGATTCTCGTACATTTCAGCAGTCGTTATTGTTGAAGGAAACTCCTCAAGCATGCTGGATAATCCGGCAAGTCTGGTTGTTGCAGATTTCATACCGACATAGCTCCTTGAGGCAGCGACTTTAGGATCATCTTTATCTCCAACAAGAACGGTTAAAACCTTATGGGCGTCAGGTTTAATCTCTTTAAGAGCCGGAATTTCTCTTAAAAAGTCAGACCGGCGTTTCAGTTCAGGGATAAGGATATCCTGATATCCCTTAGGATATTTTTGTTCTCCCTTTACAACTCCCGAACCATTTATAACCTTTGAATATTCTTCTCCTCTGAAGGGGCGTGAAATAATATGTTTGAACTCTTCTTGAGAAAACAACCAGTGATTTATGCCGCCTATGCGGGATTTATACTGTCTGTATGCCATGCAAACCTCCCCAAATAATTAGTATTTGTTCATGAAACAGAATAAAAATTTTAACATTTACAAAAGCCCGGTGTCAAAATACAGCAACAAAGGTTATTTGTTGAACTGGAAATTTATTTTACTGAAAGGAGCCGCTTTATTAATATATGGTAACTACTCAGGTTCACGGTTCAAGGGTTCAAGGTTAGAAAGCAATGAAGATAGAACAATTTGAGGATATTGAGACTTTGCAACTGTCACGCTATTGAAAACTGTAAAATAATGTCCGCATTTTCGTCATTCCCTCAGGTCTTAAGGGGGAATCCAGTCTTTTTCTCTGGATTCCGGGTCAGGCCATGAATGACAATTCCAGAAGCATATAGGACATTTTATTTCAGCTATCAATAATTAACTCGGAAAATGTATCGTCAGACAAAGAAGCCAGGATTTGCGAAGAACTTCGGGGTGAAAAGTACATATCGCCCAACGAATATAAAATATGTCCACGGGCAAGCCAGACGAATCCCGATTCGTCTGAACTGCAATTTGTGGTTTCACCAACTATATCAGGAAATATGAAGATCGCCAGGCGATTACCCGTGAACCGTGAACCTAACAACTTTATTAGTTACGGATATGGATAATAAAAAATTA
>CAXMSH010000275.1:0-2086 GCA_964195875.1 Thermodesulfovibrionia bacterium | reverse complement strand
AATAATCTTTTACCTGTCTGTTGAATAGAGGCGAGTTCCTCATATTTTTAGAAATTGTTCTATAACGGGTACTTCATGAAGGAAGCAGAGAGAGATTATTCCTTTGAGCTTTCGGGTTTTTATACTATAATGATTTATGCTTGGCAAGGATCGAAAGCAGAATGCTGGGTACGGGAGACCTCTTCCCGGCAACAGAAACCGGAGAGATAGTGTAATCGTCACTTGTTATGAGCCAAAAACGTAAGATACCGGTTAATAAGATATTCATAATCATCATTGTGCTTGTTCTTATTGCCGCTTTCAGGATATTCAAGCTTGGAGACTATCTCTCCCTCTCATATATAAAAGAATCCCAGCAGAAGTTTGCCGATCTTTACCTCCATCACAGGTTCGCCGTAATCGCCGGCTATATGGGGATCTATATCCTTGTAACCTCGCTGTCTTTACCGGGGGCGGCTGTCATGACCCTTGCCGGAGGGGCGCTCTTTGGCCTGGTAACAGGTACGATCATTGTATCTTTTGCAAGCACAATAGGGGCAACACTCGCATGTTTTGTCGCGAGGTTTATCCTGCGAGACTGGATACAGGGAAAGTTTGGTGAAAAACTAAAGACGGTCAATGAAGGGATCGGGAGAGAGGGGGCGTTCTACCTGTTTACCCTGCGCCTGATCCCGGTTTTTCCTTTCTGGCTCATAAATCTGGTGATGGGTCTTACCAAGATGCCGATCAGGACGTTCTACTGGGTTTCTCAGTTAGGGATGTTGCCCGGGACGATCGTCTTTGTGAATGCGGGGAAAGAGCTGGGGCGTATAGACTCACTCTCCGGAATTCTTTCACCCGGACTGATACTCTCGTTTGTGCTTTTAGGGCTCTTTCCGCTCATCGCCAAAAAATCGATTGCGTTGTACAAAAGAAGAAAATAAATATTCGGCCACAGACCTGCCTACCGGAAGGCAGGCTCACACAGACTATTAAAAAAAAAGAACTTAATAATATAGTTGCAATAAAGTATCTTTTATGTCATTCCCGCGCAGGAGGGAATCCAGGTGTATGACATTAAAATAAATATTGAAAGTTCTGGATTCCTGCCTCCGCAGGAATGACAACTTATCTGTTTATTTGCGTCTAAATTGGAGATGATCCTTTTTTTATAACTTTTTTTGTTTAGTCTGTGTGAGTCAGTGGCAAAAGGGGGTGGCTGTTATGCCGGAATATGATTTTGACATAGGAGTTCTGGGAGGCGGTGCGGCAGGACTGACAGTTGCGTCCGGGGCCAGTCAGTTCGGGGCAAAGACATTATTGATTGAAAAAGAGAAAGCACTGGGTGGTGACTGCCTTCATTATGGCTGTGTTCCTAGTAAAACCCTGATCAGGTCTGCCCATGTTTACCATATGATGAAGAACGCGGTCAAATACGGCCTGCCGCCTGTTGATCTCAAGCCGGTGGACTTCAGGGATGTTGCGAAGAGAATCCAGTATGTAATTGATACGATTCAAAAACATGATTCTGAGGAAAGATTTTGCAATCTTGGGGTTAAGGTAGAATTTGGGGATACAGAGTTTACAGATGAGCACTCTGTTCGGGTAAATGACAAAGTATATTCTGCTAACAAGTGGGTTATTGCTACCGGCTCTTCACCATCCATTCCACCCATAGAAGGGATTGAGCAGACACCCTATATTACAAATAAAGAAATATTTTCATTGGACAGATTACCTGAATCCATGATTGTTATTGGCGCCGGTCCGATAGCAATTGAGATGGCGCAGTCGTTTGCAAGGCTTGGTACAAAGGTCGATGTTGTTCAACGAAGCGGTCAGATTCTCAGCAAAGAAGACAAAGATACGGCTGATATAGTTATGGATGTTTTAAAAAATGAGGGTATTACATTTCATATGAATTCAGGATTAGCCGGCGTAAAAGACCTGGGAGCAGAAAAGGAAGTGCTTATCAAGACGCAGGATGGCAGAACAGAAAGCCTGAAGGCTGAACAGATACTTGTTGCGTTAGGAAGGCAGGTAAATGTTAAAGATCTTGGGCTTGAGGGAATATCACTGGATTTCGATAAAAAGGGTATTAAAGTAG
>CAXMSH010000274.1:0-2098 GCA_964195875.1 Thermodesulfovibrionia bacterium | reverse complement strand
TAGTCAAAAAGATAATCTCAAGTGAGGTGCCCGTTGTTGTCTATGTATATCCAAGCGGCGGGAGGGCGGCATCAGCAGGGGTATTTATCACACTGTCCGCTCATATCGCGGCTATGTCGCCCGGCACCAATATCGGCGCCGCGCACCCTGTAGGCGTCGGCGGCAAGACAGACGAGACGATGGCCGAGAAGGCAGAAAATGACGCGGCGGCGTATGTAAGGTCTTTGGCGGAAAAGAAGGGACGAAACGCGGAATGGGCAGAGGAGGCTGTAAGAAAGAGCGTCTCAATAACTGAGACAGAGGCTTTAGAACTCGGGGTCATTGACCTGGTCGCGCCGGACATCAAAACGCTTCTGGAGAGCATTGACGGCATGGTCGTGCATACTTCTTTCGGGGAACAGACGGTCACGAGCAAGGGCATCAAGATAAGATACATAGAAATGAACCTGAGGAGTAAGATACTGGATATCCTGAGCGATCCTAATATTGCTTACATGCTTATGCTTCTCGGATTTTACGGCATCTTTTTTGAACTGACGAACCCGGGCGCTATATTCCCGGGGGTCATAGGCACTATCTCCCTCATCATCGCGTTTTATTCATTCCAGACTCTTCCTGTAAATTATGCCGGTCTTCTTCTGATCATTACCGCTATAGTTCTCTTTATTCTTGAGATCAAGGTGACCTCATTCGGACTTCTTACCATAGGAGGGATAATTTCCATGCTCATCGGTTCTCTGATGCTGTTTGACTCGCCGCTGCCGTTCATGAAACTGTCTCTGAATGTAATATTGCCCGCGGTCATACTTACTACGATATTTTTCAGTCTCACGGTCTGGCTCGCTTTAAAGGCTTACCGCAGAAAACCCTCAATGGGCCAGGAGGGGCTTGTCGGAATTGAAGGAGAGGCGAGGACCGATATTAATAAGAAAGGCATGGTCTTTGTGCACGGTGAACTCTGGAGGGCATGGAGCGATGAAGAGATAAAGGCGAAACAGGAGGTTGTCGTTGAAGAGGTGAAGGGTCTCAGGGTTAAGGTGCGGGCAAAAGAGTAAGCTGATATTTAAGACTGAAGTTTTAAAATTAATATGAAAACAATTATGATTTACAAAATCTCCCCTAACCCCTCTTTTACAAAGAGGGGAAGAGAGAATTGGAAATTGACCCACTCAATTACGTGAATACCTGATTTTGTTAGAAAAAACCAATAAAAAATAAGGAGGACAAAATGCTACAGTTACCAACAAGTTTGATTGTTATAGCGGCAATTGCTGTATTGATAATGAACAT
Source organism: Thermodesulfovibrionia bacterium (assembly GCA_964195875.1). GTDB lineage: Bacteria > Nitrospirota > Thermodesulfovibrionia > UBA6902 > UBA6902 > CAXMSH01. The sequence continues at coordinate 808 of CAXMSH010000274.1, read as the reverse complement.
AGTCAAAATACTGAAGGAGTACGAGAGGGGTGTTATCTTCAGGCTCGGGAGGCTTATACCAGTCAAAGGGCCGGGAATTGTTATCGTCTGGCCGATTATCGATAAACTTGTAAAGATCAGCCTCAGGACGATCACGATGGACGTCCCCGCGCAGGATATCATCACCCTTGATAATATATCGGTCAAGGTGAACGCGGTTGTATATTTCAAGGTTACGGACCCTAACAAGGCTGTAACAGAGATTGAGGATTATTATACCGCGACTTCACAGATCTCACAGACCACACTGAGGAGCGTACTCGGACAGAGTCAGCTGGATGATCTGCTCTCCAAAAGAGACCAGCTAAACTCTGAACTGCAAAAGATTATTGATGAGCAGACAGAGCCATGGGGCATAAAGGTCACCACCGTAGAGGTGAAGAATGTTGACCTCCCGACCGAGATGCAGAGGGCCATCGCCAAACAGGCCGAGGCTGAACGTGAAAGAAGAGCAAAGATCATCCATGCGGAAGGTGAGGCACAGGCGGCGATGAAACTCGCTGAAGCGGCACAGGTAATAGGGAAAGAACCTATGGCGCTGACACTCAGGTACCTGCAGACACTGACGGAAGTGGCGGCTGATAAGAACTCCACAATTATATTCCCGCTACCGATAGACCTTATCGAACCCTTCTTTAAGAAGCTGACAAGGGATTAACTGATAATTAGACAGGATATACAGGTCGAAGCGACTATAATAAAGATTTCTTTGACAGGATTAACTGGATTTACAAGATTTTTTATTAAGTTTTTAATTCCCCGCTGTCTT
>CAXMSH010000273.1:0-2098 GCA_964195875.1 Thermodesulfovibrionia bacterium | reverse complement strand
GACTTTCTTATTCTTACCCTCTTCCTCATCCTCAAATAGCATCTCGTTTATAGCGGCGCCTGCCGGGACCATCGGATAAACCTTCGCACTCCAGTCCACAACAAAGTCCATAAATACCGGCTTATCCTTTACCTTAAGCGCCTCTCTAATTACCGGCTCTACATCCTCGGGTTTTAAAGCCCTTAATCCGACCGCGCCGTATGCCTCGGCCAGCTTAACGAAATCAGGCACAGTATCAAGCTGGGTATGAGAATACCGCTCCTTAAAGAAGAGTTCCTGCCACTGACGCACCATTCCCAGAAAACCGTTGTTGAGAATAGCCACCTTTACAGGCAGTTTCTGAATGACAGCGGTGGCCAGTTCCTGAATGTTCATCTGGATACTGCCGTCACCGGCAATATCAATAACCAGACTGCCGGGTTTTGCTATCTGCGCGCCGATCGCGGCCGGGAACCCGTAGCCCATCGTCCCGAGCCCTCCTGAAGAGAGCCACTTTCTCGGCTTATCATACTTATAGAACTGCGCGGCCCACATCTGGTTCTGCCCGACCTCAGTTGCTATAATAGCGTCACCCTTTGTAATCTCGTAAAGCTTCTCAACGACAAATTCAGGTTTGATTACTTTTTTATCAAATGTATATGAGAGCGGCCTCTCCTTCTTCCATTCATCTATCTGACTGTTCCACTTGTCCCTGATTGCGCCCCACTGAGTTTTTGATTTCTTCAGGTGACTGATCATCTCATTCAGAACCAGCTTAACATCTCCCACTACAGGCACATCGACCCTGACATTCTTCCTGATAGATGTCGGGTCAATATCGATCTGAACAATCCTCGCGTTCGGCGCAAAGGAATTTGTCCTTCCCGTTACCCTGTCTTCAAACCTTATGCCAATACCCACAATAAGATCGGCATTCTGTACCGCCATATTGGCGTAATATGTCCCGTGCATACCTAACATGTCCAAAGACAGTTTATGTGAACCCGGGAACCCGCCCAGACCCATCAGTGTCATTGTAACAGGGGTCTTTGTCAGTGTTGCCAGCGTCTTACACTCCTTCGAAGCCCCGGAAATGATCACGCCGCCGCCGCATATGATAACGGGCTTTTTCGCCTTTACCATCTCATCTGCCGCCTGCTTAATCATCATTTTGTTTCCGCTATAAGTAGGGTTATAACTCCTGATCTTAACATGCTCAGGCCATTCAAACAGGGCCATTCCTGAGGTAACGTCTTTGGGCATATCAATCAGCACCGGACCCGGCCTGCCTGTGGAAGCTATATAGAAGGCCTCCCTCACAGTTTTTGCAAGGTCCTTAACGTCCTTCACCAGAAAATTATACTTTGTGCAGGGCCTGGTTATCCCCACTATGTCAGCTTCCTGAAACGCGTCATTACCGATCAGCATAGTGGGAACCTGTCCGGTGATGACAACAATAGGGACGGAATCCATTGAGGCGTTGGCTATCCCGGTGACGGTATTGGTTGCACCCGGCCCTGAGGTAACAAGAGCGACTCCAACTTTTCCGCTGGCCCTTGCGTAGCCGTCCGCGGCGTGCACCGCTCCCTGCTCGTGCCTGGTAAGGATAAGTTTTATATCCTTATCATCATAAAGATAGTCAAAAATATTCAGCACCACTCCTCCGGGATAACCGAAGATGTGCTTTACCCCTTCTTTCTTTAAAGACTCAACCAGTATCTCGGAACCTGATTTTTTCATCTAAACTCCTTTAAAATAATTGAATGTATCTATTTTTCCTGCTGAAGTTAATAATGTCAAATTAAATAAAAATTGCAATCAATGTCATACTTTAATAAGGGTTCAAGGATTCCACCCCCCTGCTTTCTTGCGAAAGCAAGAAGGGGGGGCTTGAATCCTTCACTTTTATTTAAACTTTATTATGAAAAAACCTATATATTTATCACTATAAGTCAGGTATCATTCCTTTAAGGCTGCTTCATTATCGCCCCTGTACTTGCAGACGTCACGGATTTGGCGTACCTGGCAAGCCAGCCTTTGTTGATCTTGGGCTTAAACGCCTTAAGCTTCTTAAATCTTTCTGCAATCTCTTTCTTGTCAACAAGCAGGGTCAGCCTCC
>CAXMSH010000272.1:0-2132 GCA_964195875.1 Thermodesulfovibrionia bacterium | reverse complement strand
CACTGAGACCTCAAAATAGATCTGGTCGGTCTGGCTGACGGTAAGCTGACCTTTGCTCACCTTCATCACATCATATTCGCCCATATACTTTTTAGCGATCTGCATTATTTCTTTCGGCATAGTAGCTGAAAACAGCATAGTCCTTTTTTCGGGCCCGGTACTTTCCATAATCTCCCTGACATCCTCGAGAAAGCCCATGTTCAGCATTTCATCAGCCTCATCCAGTACAAGGAAGGATATTTTGTCCAGCTTTAATGTGCCGCGCCTGAGATGGTCAAGTATTCTACCGGGGGTGCCTACAACAATATCAACTCCCTTTTTCAGGCTTCTGAACTGCAGGTCTATTGACTGCCCGCCGTAGATCGGAACGATACTCAACCTCTTCTTTCCTTTTAAAGAATTGATCTCCTCGGCAACCTGTATGGCCAGTTCTCTGGTTGGAGTGAGTATAAGGCTCTGGACTTTATTAGATTTTTCCTGCAGGAGTTCAATCATGGGAAGGCCGAAAGCAGCGGTCTTTCCGGTCCCGGTTTTGGCCTGTCCTACAATATCCTTATCACCCGCGAGTATGGCAGGTATGGTCTTTACCTGTATCGGTGTGGGTTCTTCAAACCCCTTGCGCTTTATGACTTTCAGTGTCTCTTCAGAAAGACCTAAATTTTCAAAAGATTCCATTGCTTAATCTTATTCCTTTCATTTAAGGGTATATTATAATCTTCAATTAGATATTTTAACATTTACTACTGGTAAATGATACCGGCTAATGACGGCTGCACCCGGATGAATTTCCTTGCTATGCTGAAAAATGCATTGACTAGGTGTGTAGTAATATATACTCTGAATAGGTTATAATTACTGTTCAGTTCCTGTTTTATTCCCCCGAATGGTCCGAAAGACAGGATAAGTTCGTACGAAACCAGGCAGGTCAGGACTATCTTCCTGATAGGGAGTTATTATGAAACGGAAAGATATAAGAAATATCGCTATTATTGCCCATGTTGACCATGGCAAGACCACCCTTGTAGACGGCATGCTGCATCAGGCCGGTATATTCCGTACTAATGAAAAAGTGAGAGAAAGGGTAATGGACAGTATTGACCTGGAGCGGGAGAAGGGAATCACCATAATGGCGAAGAACACCGCTGTTACATACGATGGGGTGAAGATCAATATTGTTGATACTCCGGGGCATGCCGATTTTGGTGGAGAAGTGGAGAGGATCATGAAGATGGTCAACGGAGTGCTTCTGCTGGTTGATTCCTCTGAGGGCCCTTTGCCCCAGACAAGGTTTGTCCTGAAGAAAGCCCTTGAACTTGGACTGCCCCCTATCCTTGTTATAAATAAAATCGACAGGCCTGATTCAAGAATTCAGGAGGTTCTGAATGAGGTTTATGATCTGTTTATTGACCTTGAGGCCACGGAAGAGCAGCTTGAGTTCCCTATTGTTTATGCAAACGCAAAGGCAGGGATAGCAAAGCTCAATCCCGATGATGAGTCAGGCGATCTGAGGCCCCTCTTTGATCTTATACTCAAGACAATTCCGGCCCCAAAGGGTAACAGCAGCGGTCCTCTGCAGATACTTGTAACCAATATAGACTACAACGAATATGTCGGCAGACTCGCCGTCGGTAGGGTATTTTCAGGGACCATACGGATCGGGGATAACGTTGCGGTGATAAATGTGGACGGGGATTCGATAAAGACAAAAATAACCTCAATATATACCTTTCAGGGTCTTGATCGTAAAGAGGCAAATGAAGTCTCTGTCGGTGATATAGTTGCTCTGGCAGGCATCGAAGGGATTAATATTGGAGATACAATTACAGACATTGAAAACCCGAGACCCCTTGCAAGGATCAAGGTTGACGAGCCTACCATTTCAATGGTCTTTTCAGTCAACACTTCCCCCTTTGCAGGAAAGGATGGAAAGTACGTTACCTCCAGGAACCTTAGAGAAAGGCTCGAAAAAGAACTGCTCTATAATGTATCCATAAAGGTGGATTTCGAGAACACAGACTCATTTAAAGTTATGGGACGGGGAGAACTTCAGCTGGCGATCCTGATAGAGATGATGCGGCGCGAAGGATATGAGCTTTCAGTTTCGATGCCGGAGACGATAACAAAAGAGCTAA
>CAXMSH010000271.1:0-2143 GCA_964195875.1 Thermodesulfovibrionia bacterium | reverse complement strand
CAAGGCTGGAGACAGCATCTGAAATCAGGGGTTTTGCAATTCTTGGCGGGGATGTTGTCGGAATGACAGGTATGCCTGAAGCAGCACTTGCACGGGAGCTTGAGATTTGCTATTCAGGAATCTCGGTTGTCGCCAATTACGCCGCTGGAATAAGCAGAAAGAAACTTACAACAAAAGAAGTCATGGAAACTATGGGCGCTTCAACAGAAAAACTTAAACGCCTTTTGAAAGAGACCTTTGATCTGTTCGGGGGTAATGGTGGATGCTCATGCCGGGATGCTCTAAGTGAGGCAAAGATATAATATGGGCCTGGATTGGCCGTTTCCGCTTTATTGACAGGATAAAATCAATTGTTTAATCTAATATATGTTAGAATTTCCATATAAACGGCTCCGTCTGATCAATTATTTTATTATTTTATGTATTGTTGTATCAGCCCTGTTAGCAGCTCGAAATCTTATTAATATTTCACTTTCCAAAAAGAGACTGCAAATTAACTTACAGGAAAACACAACCGTTAAGAGTTCTATTCAGTCAAGAAAAGACTTTATGTCATATTCCCCGATTCTAAGCAAAAACCCTTTTGGAAGCCCCATGAAACTCCACCAGATAAACGCTAAACAGGCTTCCGGTGAGGTCACGCAGGGCTCACCGTCAAATCTTCTTCTTGTTGGTACTGTAGTAGGCCCTGACAAATTAAGTTATGCCATTTTTGAGGATAAATCCAGACGAACCCCATTAGGGCAGGAAGTTGTCCATCATGGAGAAGAAGTCTTTAACTACGGAACACTGTCAAGTATTGAGACCTCTCATGTTGAACTGAAGCAGGATTCTGAAACATTTACAATTCCTATAATCGAGCAAAAACACGGCACCAAATCCAGACGGCCTGACATCTCTGCCTCGAACAGTTCTCTTGCAAGGAAGGTCGGGGAGAGAGAGTATCTGCTGAACAGGACAAAGGTACAGCACGCGCTTGATAATCCCGAACAACTGCTTACAGATGCCAGGCTCCTGCCTAACGTGAAGGACAATAAACAGGAAGGCTTCAAGATGTTTGAGGTCAAGCGCGGAGGAATTTACGAAAGCCTTGGCTTAAGAAACGGGGACATACTACTAAGGGTTAATGAACTGGAGATATCGAATCCAGAGGTAGCGATAAACGCAATGACAGCGATAAAGGGAATGGACAATGTAAGTCTTGATATAATAAGGAACGGAGAAAAATTATCATTAGATTATGAAATAAGATGAAAATATCTGAAAACATAATGATCTGATTCTATTATCACGGCAACCGGTTATTGCGGCAAAAATCAATATATATATAAGGAATTCTACATGAATATATTTAAGACAATTCTAACATTCTGTATATTATTTATTGCTCTTTCGGTGTTATCACCCACTCTCTCTTTCCCGGAAGAAGAGCGACCTGATGAATTAATAGCTCTGAATTTTGTTGATGTTGAAATTCCCGCCATAATTAAGTTTATAAGTGAAATAACCGGTTATAATTTCATCTTTGACGAAAGGATTAAAGGAAAGGTCACCATATTAACCCCAACCAAACTTTCAGTAGAAGAAGCTTTTAATCTCTTCACCTCAGTATTAAGTCTTAAAGGATTTACCATAATCCCCTCAGGCAACAAAACCTACAAGATCATACAGTCCTCCCTTGCAAAATATGCAGGAAAGATCACCACGGATAAGGAAATAGCTGTTAACGAAGGGTATATAAGCAGACTTATTCCAATTGACCACATTGAGGTTGAAGAATCTCTTAAGTTTCTTCGTCCTGTTGTCTCCAAGGACGGGCATATTTCAGCTTTCGGTCCCAGAAACATGCTCCTCATTGTTGACTCAGCAATTAACATCGAAAAAATAATGACCATTATCAGGGAGATTGATCAGCCGCCGACTCATGAGGACCCTGAAAAAATCAATGTCTATCCCCTTGAAAACGCTGACGCTGTTGAACTTGCAAAAGTTTTGGAAGGCATTATAAAGAGCTCCAAGAATGTAAAACAGAGCAGGGCTAAAGGGAAGGTAAGTCCCCAGCCATTTGATTCAGTAACAGGGATAAGCGTGACTCCTGACAAGGCAACGAACTCACTTATTATTGTTGCCGCTCCATCTGATT
>CAXMSH010000270.1:317-2162 GCA_964195875.1 Thermodesulfovibrionia bacterium | reverse complement strand
TCCGACCTCTTTGAATGACTTTTTCGACAGCTTGTTTAATCTTGATACAATCTGTGATATGATAAATTAAAGTTTTGCTTAATGAATGACCGAATAAAGGAAAGAGTTGTAATAATCTCTCAATTAAATATCAGATAACATGATCAAGGTAAACGAAATATTCAAGAGTATTCAGGGTGAATCAACATATGCCGGACTTCCCTGCACATTTATAAGGCTTGCCGGCTGCAACCTGAGGTGCACTTACTGTGATACCAACTATGCTTTTTATAAGGGTAAGGAGCTGTCCGATGAGGAGATTATTTCGAAGATTGAAGAGTACGGCGCCGGTTGTGTTGAATTTACAGGCGGGGAGCCGTTGCTTCAGGAGGAGACCCCACAGCTTCTCAAGGTGATTCTTGATAAGGGCTACAAGGTGCTTATTGAGACAAACGGTTCGATCTGCATAGGATGCCTTGATGAAAGACTTACAATAATAATGGATATCAAGACCCCCAAGAGCGGGATGAGTCACAGGATGAACCTCAAGAACCTGAACTTCCTTAAGAAGACTGATGAGGTCAAGTTTGTAGTTATGGATGAGTCGGATTACAACTGGGCCAGGGATATTATCGTTGAAAACAGCCTGATCAAGAAGTTTGAGAACAGGGTGCTCATGGCACCTGCTTATGGTTTGCTCTCACCTAAATCCCTGGTATCATGGGTACTTCGGGACAACCTGCCCGTAAGGGTGCAGTTGCAGATTCATAAATACATATGGGCGCCTGAAGAGAATGAAGGGATATGACAGGGAGTTAAGTAAGCTTAGGGGGGAAGGCCTCCTCAGAAAACCGGTCTGCTTTGATTCGTCGCGTAATTCCAGATTAAATATAAATGGCAAAACCTTCATCAATTTTTCCTCGAATGATTATCTTAACCTCTCCGGAAACCACGCTATAATCAGGGCTGCAGTTTCTGCTTTAAGGAAGTTCGGTGTCGGTTCCGGCGCGTCAAGACTCCTGAGCGGTACGTTATCCTCTCATGAAAGGCTTGAAACAAGGGTCGCATCGTTCAAGAAGACGAGGGCCTCCCTTCTCTTTAATACGGGTTATTCGGCTAATACTGGAGTCATACCGGCTCTCTCCGGGGATGGTTCTATTATCTACAGTGATGAACTCAATCACGCGAGTATAATTGACGGCATAAGGTTATCAGGTGCTGAAGTGAAGATATACAGGCACAGGGATCCTGAACATCTCCATAGTCTTCTGAGGAAGTCTTCAGGGAGCAGGAAAAGAAAGCTCATAATCACCGATACTGTGTTCAGTATGGACGGGGACGTCGCACCGCTGAAGGATATTTTATCTTTATCGGAAAGATTTGATGCAGACTTGATGGTCGACGACGCGCACGGTACCGGGGTCCTTGGCAGAACTGGAAGGGGAGGGCTTGAACATTTCCGGATGAAGCCCGGAAATATAATCCAGATGGGGACCTTGAGCAAGGCTGCCGGCTGTTTCGGGGCTTTTGTTGCAGGTTCAAGGGGGTTAATCAATCTGTTGACTAACAGGGCAAGGAGTTTTATTTACTCAACTTCCCTTCCTCCTGCTTTGGCTGAGGCGGCTGTAAAGTCTATAGATATAATAGAGCATGATTCACAGGATTCCAGGAAGAAATTATGGAATAACAGGCATAGGCTTTATAATGGATTGAATAATATGGGCTTTGATACCCTTGGATCTGAAACGCCCATCATCCCCCTTCTTGCCGGGGATTTGCAGAGCGCCATTAAGATAGGCCGTCACCTTTACAGTAAGGGGATATACGCTCCTGCTATCAGACCCCCTACAGTACCTGTGGATAAGT
>CAXMSH010000270.1:0-307 GCA_964195875.1 Thermodesulfovibrionia bacterium | reverse complement strand
GATTGCCTGAGAAAGTTTAAACCGTGAAACGCAGGATTCAGGATACAGGATGAATAAAATGAATCTCGATAATTTTGATATTTTATTTTTGATTTTTAATTTTTTCTTATTATGTTCTGTCTGATTACCGGTTCATCAAGAGGTCTTGGCAGGGAGATCGCGCTTGCGCTTGGCAGGGACGGGCATCACGTTGCTGTTCATTATAAAGACAGGAAAGACATGGCAAAGACGGTTGCATCCAGGATTGAGCGTGCGATTGTTCTTCAGGCGGATGTCAGGGATTTTGAAGAAGTAACGCGGATTGTAG